>DATLVL010000290.1:0-3876 GCA_035577525.1 Gemmatimonadales bacterium
CCGCTGTACTTCGGACTGGGCGATGCCGACCACGCCGATTCCCTGAGCGTGCGCTGGCCGACGGGGAAGCAGCAGACTGTCGCGGGGCCGCTGCCGAGCGGCCGGCCAGTCGAGGTTACCGAGCCGTAGCGAGCACGCCAGGGTCGGCGGCGTGCCAGATGGACTGCAGATCGGCGCTGGCGCGGGCGGCGGTCGATTGATCGCCGGCGGCGCTCGCGGCGCGGGCGAGACCGATCAGCGAGCGCGCGCGTTTCGGCGCGAGCCGCAATGCGCGGGTGAACTCGACCTCAGCTTCCCGCGACCGGCCCGCCTGCAACAACACTTCTCCGAGCAGCTCGTGCGATGGCTTGACCGTCACGGGCGGGCCGAATTCGAAGGGCATCGCATCCTCGAGCGCCGCTGCTCGCCGTAACGACGTCACCGCTCCGGTTGTGTCGCCACTGGATTGTTGTAGCGCGCCACGTAACTCGTCACCGAGGATATAGGGCACCGGGTCGCCCTTTGGTCCTCTCCCCCTGTCCCCCTCTCCCGTTGGGAGAGCGGGGACTAAGGCGTTAATTGCTGCGAGCTGTCGTTCCGCCGCCGCGCGATCACCGCGCTTCAAGGCGCTGAAGCCCTGCAGAAACGCGCCCAGCGCCTTGTCACGGGTCCGCATTCCCGACAAATCGACGTCGTTCCAGGCGAGGCAGGAGCTGTCCCACCGCTCGGTTGCGACGATGTAGTCGCCGCACATTTGGACCAGCAGCGCGGGAACGTTGCCGTGTCCTATCGCCATGTTGCGGTGCACCAGCTCCAGGTGTCGCAGCGCCTCGCCGTACCGCCCCTGCTGCAGGTAACCGTAGCCGAGCCAGTAGGTGTAGTGCGTCGGCGTCCACGAAGTGCGATCGGCTCCGGCGGCGATTTCGTTCTGAGAGACGACGTCGTCCCACATCCCCAGCGCCAGGAAGATGTGGGTCGTCATGTGGTGGGCGTGCGGGGCGTCGGGGGCGATCGTCGCATACGCGCGGGCGGCTGGGAGGCCGAGCCGCGCGTGGGCGGGATCGTCATAACAATGAATGAGCAGATGGGCGGCGCCGGGGTGAGCGGGAGCCGCGCGGAACACCTGCTCGAGGATCCTTGCGGCCCGCAGGTAGGTGATCGTGTCGCGGTCGCCCTGATTGAGGCCGAGCAGCGACGCCGCGTAGAACACTTTGGCATCGAGATCGGCCGGGAAGCGCGTCACGAGCCGGCCCATCGCGCGCGAATACGCGGTGTCGCGCGCCGCCTTCGAGCCGCTGCCGTAAAGCGTCTCGACGGCATCGAGATAGGCCTGTTCGCGCGCCGTCGGAGCCTTGGCCCGCCGCGCGGCCGCGGTAGAAGCGAGCCGCTGCAGCGTGGCTCGGCCCGCATTCACGTCCTGTTGATCCCAGACGGGGTGCGTGTAGGTCATGGCCTCGCCCCAATACGCCATCGCGAACCCCGGATCGAGGCGCTCCGCTTCCTGGAACGCCGTCGCCGCAGGGCCGTACTCGAAGCTGTGCAGCAGCAGCACCCCGCGGATGAACGGGGCTTGCGCCGCCGCCGTTCCCGAATTGGGGAAGTCGATCGTCCCGAGATGCGTCGTCTGCGCCGCTGCCACACGCACCAGCAGCAGCGCCGCTCCCGCTGCGCCCACGAGTCTCATGGGTGCGATTGCAGCACTGCGGCGGCGACGTCCTTGTACACGGCGATCTGGTGGCTGCGGAACGACAGCGACGACTGCGACGAGGCGGTATTGATGCGGATCGCCGTCGAGCGGCGGTTGGGCATGTGGCAATCGATGCACGCCGCCGTAGTCAGCCGCGCACCGATCGAGTCAGCCCCGGGGTGCTGCGTGACGTCGTGGCACTGCTGACAATGCGGCACGAACGACGCTACGTCGCGCTGCATCTGATGCACGTCGTGACAGGTGCTGCACGTCATTCCGGGACTCGACAGAAAGCACTTAGAGCGGCGCAACAGCGCGACTTGATTGCCGTGCACGTCGGGGACCACGTTCTTCCCCGCCTCAGGCGCGAGGAAGGTGTCGAGGCTGTCGCCCGGATGAAACGAAAACGCGGGCCGCTTCTCATCCCGTCCTCCTGAATGGCACAACGCACACACGTCGACCTGCCGGTCGCGCGTCGCCTTCCGGGGATTGAAGATGAACTGCGCCGTCGTGTCCCCGGCGTGGGCGGTCTGATACGCCATGTGCTTACGTGCGTCCCCGTGGCACTTCACGCATTGCACGCCAAGCACGTAGTTGTCCGAGTAACGGCGCACGCGGCGATCGGCCGCCATCGTGAACGAGGTGGCGTGGCACTCGAGGCAGCGCGGCTCGATGAGCCGGTTGAAATCGATCTGGCCGTCCACGTACCCGGGACTGTTGATCCAGCGCCGCACGCCCGTCAGGTACGACACCGGCAGCTCGAACAGGAGCCCGCTTCTCCAGTACAGGTACGACTGGCCACGGCGGCCCGATCCGATGATGAGATCAATTCGCTCGGCGCGCTCCCCATGCGTGAGGGTATCCCATCCTCGCTGGTAGTATCCGTCGGTGCGCCGCTCCATCGTGAAGCCGATGCCTGGCGAGCGGGTGTGCAGCAAGTTGTGGCCCGGTGAAAAATCCCCGAGGATCGTGGCCCGCCCCGCCGCGGTCGAAGTGCGCTGGTGCGCGGTGTGCACGAAGCTGTCGACGATCGCCTGGTGACAGCCGCGGCAGGTCGGCCCCGGCCCCACCGCGAGCACGCCCAACAGGAGCGCAACCATCTAGTGACAGTTTGCCGCGGCCGTGATCACGGGGGCCACGAACGACCCGCGAATCGGCAAGACGCCGGTGGGATCATCGAGGCGATCGGTGCGCTGCACGGGCAGGTAGAAGTGTCCGCTCACTGCGAGCCCATTGGCTACGACGGCGATCTGCGAGATCGAGATGCTGCCGCCTGGGCGCGATACCGCATCCAGCCGGGCTCCCCGGAGCAGCGTGAACCACTGGCCCCAGTCACGTGGCGGGCTGCAGTACGGATCGAGTGTTTGACTCGCCGACTCCTGAACGCCGAGCGAGTCGACCGGGAACATGCCGGATCCGGCCGGTGGCGTACGCAGCACGATGTCGGCTTCTTCCGTCGTAATCGCACCGGAGAGCGTCGTAAGGCTGAGGCGAAACGTCGGCGCGCCACCATTGCGCGGATAGATCGATCCGCGGACGGCGACCCGCCGCGCTCGTTGGGCGGAGCCGAAGATGGTGTAGTACGCCGTACCGCCGAGCGTGTCCGAGAGCTGCAGCACCTCGACGGTGCCGCCGTCGGTGACGGTGTCGGGCGCGAGCGCTGCGTGCACCGTCACTCCCACCGGTCCTCCCACGGCGTTAGCCGTGATCAGGCCGGTCGCCGAATCGACGGTCGCGGTCGCGTTGGCCACTGGAGTAAACCAGACCGTGGGGACGCCGGGGTTCTTGTGGAGCACCTCGACCGGGACCCGGAACGTGTCCCCCGGCATCATCATGATGGTGTCGACGAGCAGCGTCGCTTTGAGCGCTGGAGAAACGGCGATCACGGCGAAACCCTGCACGGTCCCGTTTTGAGCATCGGCGAACAGGGCGGCGATGCCGGCACCATGCCCCGTGATCCGCCCGGTAGTGGCATCGACGGAGATCACCGACGTATCGGTCGTCGTCCACGTCACGGGGCCGGGGTCCCCCGTATTGCCGTGATCGTCGAAGTAGGTGACCTGCCGCTTCACCAACAGGTCGCCGACGAACACACTGTCGAGGACCGGAGTCAGGACCAGTTTGGGCGTTTGGAGCGGCGCGACGTCGAGCGAGCACGCCGCCAGGATCACCGAGAGCGCGGCCAGAACATGCAGTCGGGTCATCACACC
>DATLVL010000291.1:0-4173 GCA_035577525.1 Gemmatimonadales bacterium
AGACGTCGAGTGAAGGACGTCGAGAAGAATCGTTCGAATGGATTCATGGGGAAGGAGCGACGGAGTGCCGCCGCCCAAGTACACGGTTTCGAGCGAGTCGAGGGGTCCGAGCTGCGTCAGCTCCGCCGTGACGCTCGCGACGAAATCATCCGCCGGGATCTGCTTGCGAACGGCGATGGAGAAATCGCAGTAGGAGCAGCGCCGCGTGCAGAAGGGAACGTGAACGTACAAATGCCGAAAAGACAAATGCCCAATGTCCAATGTCGAATGATGAATGCCGAAATGATCACCTCACCATTTCTACATTCTACATTGGACATTGGACATTCGTCATTTGCCTCTTAGTTCGAACATCATCCCCGGCTTCTGGTCGACGAGCCCGCGCAGCTCGAGCTCCGTCAGTGCGGTAAGAACTTGTGCGACTTCCTGTTTCGCTCCCGCGACGAGCGCGTCGACGTGCGTCGGCTGCGTGGCGAGCGAATCCCACAGGGTGCGCTGCAGGGGCGTGAGATCGTCGGGGCGTTGCGGCGTCGGTGTGGCCACGGGCCGTGGGCCCGGGGTTAACCCACCCAAAGCTGGTCCTGGAGCGACCGATACAGAGAGCCCCAACTCCTCCAGCACATCCGCGACACACAGCGCCGGCTTGGCGCCTTGTTGAATCAGCTTGTTACAGCCTGCTGACGTCGGGCTGGTGATCGGCCCCGGCACCGCGAGCACGCTCCTCCCCTGCTCCAGTGCGCAATCGGCCGTGATGAGTGCTCCCGAGTTGACCGCCGCCTCCACCACCACCGTCACACCAGCGAGCCCGGCGATGATGCGGTTGCGGCGCGGGAACGTACTGACGCGCGGCCGCTCACCAGGCGGCAGCTCCGTGACGAGACACCCTTCCCTGGAGACCCGCTCGTAGAGCGCGCGATTGGCGGCCGGGTAGACGACGCCGAAGCCATTGCCCAGCACGCCGACCGTCGTTCCGCCGACCTCGAGCGCCGCTTCATGCGCGATCGCGTCGAGCCCGCGGGCCATGCCGCTCACGACGACCGCCGCCCGGGCGACGCCGCCGGCGAGCAGGTTCGCCGCGGTCGCCCCGTACGGCGTGTGGTCGCGGCTGCCGACGATCGCCGCCGCGGGACGCGACAGAATCGTCACATCGCCCCACACGAACACGGCAGCCGGAGGCTCGCCAATCTCAGCCAGCAGCGGGGGAAACTCAGGGTCGCTGGGAAGGAGAACGCGCGCCCCGATGCGGTCGAGCGCGCCCAGAATCTCGTCGCCGCCTTTTCTTCCCGCCGCGCGCACAGCGTGCGCGGCCGCGGGGCCGAACCCCGGCAGTCCGGCAATCGCCCCGGCCGGGGCAATCTGCGCCCCCAGCGCGCTGCCGAACGCATCGAGCAGCGTGCGCAGGCGCGCCGCCCCGATCCCGGGGATCTGGGCCAGCGCCAGGTAGGCTGCTAGCTCGTCGCTACCGGAGCGCGCAGCCTCTGCCACAACGTCTCGAGCAGCGCCGGGACGCCGGCGCCCGTGACTGCGGAAATGGCAAGAACCGGCGCGCCGTCGATGGTGCGGATCGCCGGTGGTGCGACGCCCGGACCGAGCAGGTCGGTTTTCGTCACGACCACGACATGCGGCTTCGCGGCCAGCTCCGCGTTGTAGAGCCCCGCCTCGCGCCGCAGCAGGTCGTAGGTCGCCTGGGGCTCCGGGCTGTCGGCGGGGATCAGCACCGCAACGAGCCGAGTCCGCTCGACGTGCTGCAGGAACTTCAGACCCAGCCCCTTTCCGACGTGCGCTCCCTCGATGATGCCCGGGATGTCGGCGATGACGAGCGTGCGGTTGTCCGACAGCGGCGCGACGCCGAGATTCGGCTCGAGCGTTGTGAAGGGATAGTCGGCGATTTTGGGACGCGCCGCGGACACGACCGACAGCAGGGTACTCTTGCCGGCATTGGGCTCGCCCAGGAGCCCGACATCGGCGATGAGCTTCAGTACGAGCTCGAGCGTCCGCTCCTCGCCCTGCTCACCTGGCTCCCACTCGCGCGGGCTCTGGTGGGTCGGAGTCGCGAAACGCGCATTGCCGCGGCCGCCGCGACCGCCTTTGGCGACGAGCAGCGTCTCCCCCGTTGCGACGAGCTCACCGACCAGCTCGCCCGATGCGGCATCGCGAATCTCGGTCCCCGGCGGTACCGGGAGTGTGATGTCCGCCCCGGTGCGTCCCGTCATGTTCTTGCCCTTGCCGTGCTGGCCACGCTCGGCCTTCCACTCGGTGTGGTAACGGTAGTCGAGGAGAGTCGTGAGGTTCGCGTCGGCGCGCACGAAGACACTCCCTCCGGGGGCGCCGTCGCCCCCGTCAGGCCCACCCTTGGGAACGAACTTTTCGCGCCTGAAGGAGGAAGCGCCGGACCCTCCGGTTCCCGCGTGTACGCGCACTACTGCTCGGTCAATAAACACCGGTCAGAGTTTTCTTTCCCGGACGTCCGCCCACAGCTCCCAGAGTTTCAATGCGCGCTCCGCTCCCACTTCCTGCTCCGCGAGCACCAGGATCGCATCCACGTCTTCCTTCTTCCATCCGAGGTTGAGCGCGCCCCGCAGATGCGCGTGCAGCTGCCGCGGCGCGTTGAGCATCGTGATCGCCGCGAGCGTACAGATCTCCCGCCGCGCCGAGTCGAGCCCGGGCCGCCCCAGGATCTTGCCGTATGCGTCGACCACGACCAGGGCCTCGAGCGCGGGGTGCAAGGTCCGCAGGTTGACCAACAGCTTGTGGTACGTGCGCCCGTACACCTCGGCGCATTTCTCCTCGCCTCGCTTCGCCCAGCGGCCGTGTTCGCCATGCAGCAGCGATTCGCCGCCGTCGCAGGGTTCGTCGCCTGCCACGGCGCGCCACACCCCGAAGGCCGCGAGCGCGAGCGGGTATCCCACGTTGAGCAGACTCTGGAGCAGCAGCTCCTCCATCCAGAGTTTCTTCACCCCCGCCCCTCGAGCGCCCTGCATGCGATCGCGCAGGGCCCGCTCGTCGCCGCGAGCGATCGCCATGGCGACGCGCACGAGCGACAGGGTGTGCGGGTCGAGCGTCGGGGACAAACTAGGGGCGGCGGGTCGATCGACCGTCATCGTTCTATCGCTCCAGGGCGCCAAAAACGCGCAGCTCGCCGACCACCTCGCCCCGTGTGTTGTAGTTGGTGCGGGATTGGAGAGAGTCGGGTTGAGGGGTGAGACCCAGCTGGCTGAGCACGCTCGCCATCGCCAGCGCGGCAGCGATCCCATGGCCGTCTTCCACTTTAAGGGATACGCCGAGCCGTTCCGGCAGCACGAGACCACTGTAGACACCTTCGGCGCCGACCTTTGCGATCAAGCGATCGGGAAACGCTCGCATCATTTCGGTACAGGGACGGCCTTCGCCTGCGATCAGCTCGGGATGAGCGAGCATGGCCTGCGGGATGACGTTCGCCGCTGCCAATCGGGCATACGCGAGCGCCATCCGCCGCACCGGCAGCGCATAGCACACCACGCCGCACCCATCCACGGCCGTCCCGATCGCCCCTTCATTCAGATCAGTCCAGCGGGAGACCTCGCGCAGACAGCGCTGTTGTACGGGATGTTGGAGGCGGTGGTAGTCGGCGGTCAGCCAGCCGTGATGGCGGGCGAGCGCCAGCATCCCGGTGTGTTTTCCTGAGCAATTCGAGTGGACGGCGGTGAGCTCCACGCTGCGTGCGCGGTAGCTCCTGGCGACCGCGTCGGAGAGCGGCGTATGGGGACCGCACTGCAGATCCGATTCACTGGCGCCGATCCGCGCCAGGAACTCCCGCACGCGGTCGACTTGCGCCGGCTCGCTCGAATGCGACGCGCAGGCGAGCGCCAGGTGTGTCGCATCGAGCTGGAATTCCTCGGCCGCTCCATCCAGCACGATCGGCAGGGCCTGAAACGGCTTCGCTGCCGAGCGCCAGAAGGTCACGAGGTCGGGGTCGCCGGCACGGGCCACGAGCGCGCCCTGGGCGTCGACGACCGCGACGTGGACGCGGTGCACCGTCTCGGTGCGGTCGCCGCGGCGTTGCTCGATACGGAGGCCAGTGGTGTTCAAGGGATGAGATGATAACCATTTTACGATAAGTTTCCCCACCCATGGACCTCACTCGCGACCGCCTCCAGGCGCTGGTCCGCAAGATGGCCACGCAACGCGTCGTCG
>DATLVL010000292.1:0-29872 GCA_035577525.1 Gemmatimonadales bacterium
CGGGCCTCGTTATCGTCGGGCTCGACGGTGAGATGGTCGCGGAAGTACTCCGCCGCCTCGCGGTACTGCCCCCGGACGATCATCACGTCCTGACGCGGGTAGCTCTTCGGCGGCGGGATGTCGCCCACCGCGTACACTCCATGCACCAGGCCCGTCGCAGCGCGGCTCGTGAGCTCGTGGATGCCGAGGATACCGAGGACGACCAGTGGAACATCGAGAACGATGAGGACGGCCAGCAGCCAGCCGGGAATCGCGCCGCTCTCATACAGCTTCGCCCAGGCCGCCGACAAAATGATGAAGACGGCGGGGCCGAACCAGACGGCGATCTTGAGCAGCTGCGCGCGCTCGACGGCGTCGATGTCTCTGATAGCTGTCAGCTTTCAGCTGTCAGCTCTCAGCTACTCGTCAGCGTTCCCCGGGGTCGTGGCTGACGGCTGATAGCTGACAGCTGATAGCGTCTCTTGAGACATTGCGCCGGAAACCCGAGCGAGGCAAGTTGCGTAGGAGACCATATGATCGGATTCCTGGTCGGTGCCGCCATCTACGCCGCGTCGTTCGCCGGCGGGTTCATTCCCACGAAGCGGTTCGTGAAGAACAAGCTGCGCTACGTCGACGCGGCGCAGAAGCCCGGCACGGCCGTGGCGGCCGGCGTCATCGGGACGGCAGCGGGTATTGCCATTGCGGCACTCCCCATCATCACCGTGCCGATGGGTGTCTTGTTCGGCATCGGGGTGGGCACCGGGTGGGCCGGAGGACAGAACTCCAGTACTCCTCCCGACTCATAAACTGCGGCGTTTTTGCACCCTGCAGCGGTCGGTTCGTCAGGTAGCCCCGCAGACCCTCTGTAAGCGGCCTCGTGTAACTACCTTAGCGCGTCCCCACAGGTGGCACGGTTTTCGCCATTGCGGGGTTGGTTCCCACACCAACAGCCGTGCGTCGCCACCAGCTCTCCCTGAGGGGGTCTTCATGCATCGAGTCGCCGTCGCCGTCACCGTCGCCCTGGCCTTCGTCGCCAGACCAGCGTCCGCACAATCCGAAAACCGCTGGCGCACTCAGGTCGAGAGCCAGCTCAAGAACGCCTCCAAGACCCTCAGCGACAAAGGCTATGCGCAGACCCACGAGACGCAGATCGGCGATCTGCACGACGACGAGAACGATTCGTTCACGTTGACGCTGCACTCGGGCACGACGTACGCGCTCGTCGGCGTGTGCGACAACGACTGCAAGGATCTCGACCTCGTGCTGTACGACGCGGACGGCGACCAGGTGGACTCGGACATCCAGAACGACGACGTGCCGATCGTGCAGGTGACGCCGCGTGAGACGCAGCGCTATCGCGTGAAGGTGGTCATGGCGAACTGCCAGACGAGCCCGTGCTGGTACGGGATCGGGGTGTACGGGAAGTAGTCAATACGGTTGGTGGAGGTCGGTGGAGGATGGTGGAGGGAGATCGAGCAACCTCCACCAACTTCCACGCTCCTCCACCAACCTCTTCAACTTGTCAGTTTCAGTCTCACATTTTTCTCGTTGAACTCCACAATCTCCGGCTTCGCCACGCCCGCGCGGACGTAGGGATCCTCCGCGAGCGTCTGCTCCAACGCCTGACGGTCGGCGGCCGACGCGATGAGCACTCCCCCCGTCGGCGGATCGCGTCGCGCCCAGGCCAGTATCGTCCCGGCCGCCGCGGCCCGCTCGAGATGGACATAATGGTCGGCGCGGACCGCGTCCACATCAGGAAGCGGTTTGGTGTAATGCATCAAGACCACGAACAGCATGGCGTCCTCATATCCCGGACAGGTGAGCACGGGCAGCGGTGGGTAGCGGACGAAGCGCGCGTCAGATTCCGCCCGCGCGCAGCGGAAAAATACCGAGCCGCGGCGGTTCGTGACCGCGCGCTTCCAGCGACAGGTCAGGCAGAGCCCGACATCCTGGCGTTCCACAACGCAAGATAACGCGCCTGCTATGGCCCCTCGCGGGGGGCCTTCCTATCTTCAGGTCGTGACGGGCGATTTCGACCCGGGACTCCTTCCTCCCGGCCTGCTCGAAGGGTACCTCAAGAGCGTACAGGGGCAGATCGAGCACCTCGCCGGTCTCGCCGACCGTCTCGCCTCGAACGGCGCGGATCCTGAGGCGCTCGATGCATTCCGCCGCGAATCGCACAAGATCCGCGGCTCCGCCGGCTCCTACGGGTTCGCCGAGGCCACACGCGTCGCGGCGGAGATGGAGGAAGCCGCCAAGAGCTGGATCGCGGGCAGCGGCGTGGCGGCGACGGACCGCGGGGTCACCGCGCACGCGTATGTGGGCCGGTTGCGCAGCTCGTTCAGCCGTCCGGGTCCCGTCTCACAGCTCCCCGACGTCTTCATCATCGAGGACGACACCGCGCTCATCGAGCTGCTCGAGTACGGCCTTTCGTCGCGCGGCTACACGAGCCGGGTGCTGCGCAACGGGAAAGACGCGCTCGAGACACTGCGCACGCTTCCCGTCGGGGACGCGCACCCGCTGCTGCTGCTCGACGTCGACCTGCCGGGGCTCGACGGCCATTCCCTCTTCTATATGCTGCAACGCGAGCGGCCCGGGGTGTTCCGGGTCGTGTTCATGACGGTCCACGGCGGCGAGGACGAGCAGCTGCGCGCCCTCGAAGGCGGCGCGACCGACTACCTCGTGAAACCGGTGAGCCTGCGCGTGGCACTGGAGAAGATCCGCCGCTGGGTTGGCCGGTGACGGCGCAGAGCCTCCTCTTCATCGTGGCGGTGATACAGGGCGGGTCGATCCTCGTCCTCCTCGCCGCGCTGCTCGCCAACCGCTGGGTGCGGCGGCGCCGGCGCGACCGCGTCGCCCCGCGGCGCATGGTGCTCGACGAAGCGATCAAGGGCTGGGCGATGGGCGACATCGGACCCGAGCTCGTGGTGCGTGCGCTCGAGGCGCTGCCGCGCAGCGACGCCGTCGGAGCGCTGCTCGCGTGGTCGGTGCGGCTCACCGGGGAGCGCTGGCGCGCGCTGGCCGACGCTCTGGAACGCCGCCCCTGGACGATCCGGCTGCGGGCCACCGTGCGCTCGCGCGCCTGGTGGCGCCGGCTCGAAGCGGCCCGCTTTCTGTCCATCGCGGGCACCGCCGCCGACCTGAGCGTCATCGAGCAGCTGCTCAAGGATCACCACCCCGCGGTGCGCATCGCGATCGCGGTCGCGCTGGAGCGCATCGCCACTCCCAGACTCGTCAACGTCGTGCTCGACCGCCTTCCCGATATGGTCGGCCCGGTGCAGGCGCACTACGCGGCGGTGCTGCGGGGACAGAACACCGTCACCGTACCGCTGCTCATCGAGCGGCTCGGCCTCGTCTACGATCCCGGGCTGCCCCGCATCGTGGAGTTCGCCGGCCGCATCGGGGACGCGCGGCTGGGCGAGCCGATCACCGCCCTCGCCACGCACCGCGACGCGGAGGTGCGCGTGCAGGTGGCGCGTGCGCTGGGTGACTACCCGCTTGCGCGCACGGTCACGGCGTTGCGCGCGCTGGCGACCGACGCGGCGTGGGAAGTGCGCGCCCAGGCAGTTCGTGCTCTGGGGCGCATCGCCGACGCGGCTACGTTGGACGACTTGCGGGCTCGCCTCGCGGACGTGGAATGGTGGGTGCGGCTGCGGGCCGCGCTGGCGCTGACCCGCCTCGGCGCCCCCGGCCAGGGTGCGTTGCTGCACGCCGAGGTCGGCGCCAATCCCAATGCGCGCTACGTGGCCCGCCTGATCCTCGGCCTGTCGCCGCAGGCCCTGTCGGAGTTCGCGGCGTGAGCGCCTTCATCCACGGGTTCGATGTGGTCGTCGTGGTGTACTTCGTCGTCCTCAACTCGTTTTACGCCGTGCTGCTGCTCTGCGCCCTTCCCGAGATCTGGGAGCAGAGCCTGCTCGCCGAAGACGAAGACCTGGTGCGGCTGCAGGAAGTGGGCGCTCCGCCTCCAATCTCGATTCTCGTGCCGGCCTACAACGAGAGCGCCACGATCCAGGCCAGCATCACCGCGATCCTGACGCTCGACTATCGCCATTACGAGGTGATTGTGGTCAACGACGGCTCGTCGGACGATACGATGGGCCGTCTGGAAGACGCGTTCAATCTGTACGAGATCCCGCGCACGTACCCGGAGACGCTCGAGACCAAGCCGATTCGCGCCCTGTACCGCTCGCGCACCCGGCCGCGTTTGCTGGTGATCGACAAGGAGAACGGCGGCAAGGCCGATTCCCTGAACGCCGCTATCAACGCGAGCCGCTGGCCGCTCGTCATCGCCGTAGACGCGGATACGCTGATCGAGCCCGATGCGATGCTGCGGCTCACCCGCCCCTTCTCGCTGGGCTTGCGCATCGCGGCGGTGGGCGGGACGGTGCGGGTCGCTAACGGATCGGTGATCAAGGATGGACGCGTCCTCGAGCCGCGGGTCGCGCCGCGGTTCCTGCCCGGCATCCAGGTGGTCGAGTACCTGCGGTCGTTCCTGTACGGCCGGCTCGGGTGGAACCGGCTCGGCGGCAGCATGATCATCTCGGGAGCGTTTGGGCTGTTCCGCAAAGATCACTTGCTGGAGATCGGCGGCTACCGCACCGACAGCGTCGTTGAGGATTTCGACGTCGTCGTGCGGCTGCACCGCTACCTGCTCGACCAGCGCCTCCCCTACTCGATCACCTTCGTCCCCGATCCCGTCGCCTGGACCGAGGTCCCCGAAACGCTCGCCGTGCTCGGCCGCCAGCGCGAGCGCTGGCATCGGGGGCTGATCCTTACGATGTGGAAATACCGGAGCATGATGTTCCGGCCCCGCTACAAGCGGATCGGGCTGCTCGGTTTTCCATTTTTCACCTTCGGGGAAATGCTGGCGCCGCTCGTCGAGGTGCTCGGCTACCTCGTCACCATCGTGGGGCTGTGGTTCGGGTTCATCAACCTCTCGTTCGCGCTCTTGTTTCTGCTCGTCGCGCTGGGGTACGGCATGATCCTCTCGATCTGGGGAATCCTGCTCGAGGAAGTCGGCTTCCGCCGCTACCGCCGCGCGGGCGACCTGGTGCGGCTCCTGTGGTATGCGGCGCTCGAGAATTTCGGGTACCGCCAGTGTACCGTGTGGTTTCGCCTGAAGGCGTTCTGGTCGGCGGCGCGCGCCCGCACGACCTGGGGACGAATGACCCGCACCGGGTTTGCCGCCACCGGCAAGGCGGCGACGTGATCGCGATGATCGCCGCGCTCGCGCTGCAGCAAGTCACAGGCACCGCCGCTGCCCCCTGCCCGGGGCGGATCGCGGCCCTCGCCGACAGCGCCCGGCAGGCATATCGCAGCGACCGGATTCCCGTCGCTGCGGCGCGGTTCGCCGCCGCCGATTCGCTCTGTCCCGGACTCCCCGACATCCAGATCGGGCTCGGCTTCGTCGCGCTGCGCCAGAGTGATGTCGCCGCTGCGCAGCGGCGCTTCGACGCGGTCCTGAAGGCCGATTCGCTGAATGCCGACGGGTGGTACGGCATCGGCCTCGCACGCCAGCGCCAGGGAAAGCGCGAGTTGGCGATCGCCGCGTTCCGCCGGGCCTTGCGCATCGCTCCCGGCTATGCCGATGCCAAACACCAGCTCGATGCCCTGGGATATCTGGGCGAGACGCTGCCGCCCGCGCGGCGGCCTGCCGCGGCACAGGTCCCCGCGCGCACGCACGGCGAGCGCTTCGAGATCCGCCAGGCTGGCAGTTGGGTGCCGTTTTATGTCAAAGGGGTCAACCTCGGCGCCGCCCGTCCCGGCAAGTTCGCCGCGGATTTCCCGACCGACGATTCGACCTACACGTCCTGGCTGTCGCTCATGGCGGGCGCGCACGCGAACGTCGTGCGGCTCTATACCATCCTTCCGCCGGCGTTCTATCGCGCGCTGAAGCGCTGGAATGACGGCCATCCCACCCAGGCGTTGTGGCTGGTCCACGGCGTGTGGGCCGAGGAACCGCCGGCCGACGATTACGACGATACGGCCTGGAAGACCGAGTTCCACGACGAAATGCACCGTGTCATCGATCTGCTGCACGGACATGCGATCATTCCCGCGCGGCTGGGCCACGCGAGCGGTCGCTACACCGTCGACGTGTCGGACCACGTCCTGGCGTTCATCATCGGCCGCGAATGGGAGCCGTTCACGATCCACCACTACAACGAGCGCCGGGCGGGACAGTCCAGTTATTCCGGACAGTTTCTGGCGGTGGATTCCGGCACGCCGTCCGACGTCTGGATGGCCGAGCAGTGCGATTATCTGCTCAGCTACGAGTGGGATACGTACCACGCCCAGCGTCCCATCGCGTATACCAACTGGCCGACGCTCGACCCGTTGCACCACCCCACCGAGCCAACGCTCGAGGAGGAAGCGGCGCTGCGCGACCGCCTGGGGCTGCCGCCGCTCAAGGGGATCCACGAGTACGACAACGACGACCAGTCGCTCGACGCAATGCTGGTGCGCACTACCGCCGCGGACGTGGCGGGCTACTTCGCGTCCTATCACACCTACCCGTACTATCCCGACTTCATGGACTACGATTCGACGTATGGGCTGGCACGCGATTCGAGCGGGGTATCGCATTACATCGGGTACCTGCGGGATCTGAAGCGTCACCACGCCGGCCGCCCCCTGCTCATCTCCGAATACGGCGTCCCGTCTTCGCGCGGACTTGCCCACCTGCAACCCGAGGGGATGCATCATGGCGGCCACGACGAACAGGCTATGGCCGACATCGATGTGCGGCTGACGCGGGAGATTCGCGAGGCGGGCCTCGCCGGGGGGATTCTGTTCGCGTGGATCGACGAATGGTTCAAGCACAACTGGGTCGTGATCGACCTCGAGGTGCCGGCCGATCACACGCGGCTCTGGCATAACGTGATGGACGCAGAGCAGAACTACGGCCTGCTGGGACAATACTCTGGAGCAGCCGAGCGCCCGGAACCGGGTGGTGATGCGGCGCGATGGCGCGCGCTCAAGCAGCTCGAGGGGAACGATTCGCTCGCGCTCCGCGTCGGCTCGGACGAGTCCTATCTCTACCTGGCGCTCGATGCACGGGCCCCGCTCGGCACCGATGTGGTGCGCTACCTCGTCGGGCTCGACACCTACCGGGCCGATCGCGGGGAGTTCCGGCTCCCCGGTGTCCCCGGGATCGGCGTCGGCGTCGAGTTCTATCTTGACCTGAGCGATTCCACGAGCGGCCAGCTATTCGTCACGCGCAGCTACAACCCCTACATTCAGCCGCGCGCCGGCATGGGGCCGACCGGTCTCGACCCGTTCTACAACGTGCTGTGTACCGCCGATTCCCGCAGCGACACGGGGCAGTTTGACTCGATGTTCGTAACCACCAACCGCTTCCGGATCACGCGCGCCGGCAGGCGGATTCCCGCGACGGGAGTCGATCGAGGGCTGCTGCGCTTTGGTCGGGTGACCAACTCATCGCTCGTCGACTGGTTCATCGAGCGGACGGCCGATCGCAGTCTCGTGGAAGTGCGGCTCCCGTGGGGGCTCCTCAACGTGACCGACCCTTCGACCCGCACCGTGCTCACCGCGATCCATGCGCGCGAGAACGTCGCGACCGCGGCGACGGACGGCTTTCGCTTTGTCGTTGCCGCGCTCGACCGGCGGGACAACCACATGGCCGAGTTCGTTCCCGCGTCCACCACGTACATCTGGCCCACCTGGGAGGATCCCCAGTGGCACGAGCGGCTGAAGCCCGCGTATTACGCCATGCGCGACCTGTGGGGAACCTGGTGAGCCGCCCGGCGTGGATGCTCGGCCTCGCGCTGCTCTTGCCGCGACTCGCGGCAGCACAGCTGCCGGAGGCGGAGGATGCCTTCAACCGCGGCGATTTCCGCACGGCCCGCGTGCTGTACGATTCGGTGCTGGCGCTCGACTCTCTCAACCCGCGCGCGCTGTTCCGCCTCGCCACGCTGGACAGCTGGGACGGCAAGTTGAAGCGCTCGCTGGCGCGATTCGTGGTGCTGCGGCGCATCGAGCCAAACCAGCCGGACGAGATGATCGCCCACGCCCGTGTGTTGTCGTGGAACGGCCAGATCAAGTGGGCGGCCGCGCTCTACGATTCGGTCCTGGCGATCGATTCGACCCGGACGGACGCGATCGCGGGACACGCCCGGATGGTGGCGTGGGCCGGCGATTTGAACCAGGCGGAGCGATTGTTTCGCCAGGCGCTGGAGCACCATCCCGATGATCCGGAAATCCTGGTGGGCCTCGGCCAGACGCTCGAATGGCAGGGAGAACCAGATCTCGCCGAGTTGTACGTGGCCCGCGCCCGCCAGCTCGCGCCCAGCGATCGCGAAGCGCGCGATCTGCTGTCGCAGGTGCGGGCGGAGCGCCGGCCGCTGCTGCGCGTTACAAGCGACGCTGCGAATGACATCGAGCACAACAGCTTCGTCGCGTTTACCGGGAGCGTCACCGCCCTCTTGAAACCGTCGTTGCAGGGAGCACTGCGGACCGCGTGGCGGGCCAACAGCGACATCGGAGCGACGTCGCACTCGAGCGGCGCCGACGCGTGGCTGGTGCGGTCGTTCCTGCCACGGCTCACGGTACGGGCGGGTGGCGGGGTGCGAGTGTTGAGCCCCAACGTAGGAGCCAGCAAGTCCTTCGCTACAGTGCAGCTGGGCGTGGGGGTGCACCCCAAGAACTATCTCTCCATCGGCGTGAGTTACAACCGCTCCCCGTTCGACGAAACGCGGCTGCTCGTCGACAGCGGCTTCGTGTGGGATGAGCTGGCCGTCGACTTCGATGCCTCGCCGACGGCGAACCTCGACTTCTCCGGAGGGTGGAGCGAGGCGTGGCTGTCGGACGGGAACCATCGCCGCACTATCAACGCCGCCGCGATGATGGGGGTGGTTCACGGCCTGCGCGTCGGTGTGTATGGCCGCTCCATGGCGTATGACACCACCCCGGGGCACGGGTATTTCGCTCCCAACCGGTTTCTCCTGGGCGAGGGGCGCTTCGTCTACCTGCTGCGGTCACCGGGGTGGTGGATGCGCACGATCGCGGGGCTGGGCGCGCAGCAGGTAGGGAAAGGCGCCCCGACCCAGGTCGAATGGCACGCCGACGCATCAATCGGGCATAGCTGGCGGAGCGTCGACGAGATCTCGCTGGTGGCGACCTACACGAACAGCGCGCAAGCGAATACGGCGACGGCCGTGAGTGAGAAGTATCGCTACTGGTCTGTCGGGTTGAGATATCAGATCGGGTTCTAGGAGTCAGCCGCTCAGGTAGACGCCAAGCCGCCGGGCCGCCGAGTGGACGCCGAGGCGTTATGGGTTAGGCCGAACTAGTGTTTCATCTGCTGGGACACTCGTTGAGCTTCGCGAAGCACGCGGAGGGCATTGAGCCCAACGATCTTCTTAACATCCTCGACTTTCCATCCTCGCTTCAGCAATTCCGCAACGAGATCTGGGAACTTGCTGACGTTTTCCAGTCCCGCCGGCACACTCGTAATCCCGTCGAAGTCCGATCCCAGCCCGACGTGGTCGATGCCCGCCACGTCGCGTACGTGCTCGATGTGATCCGCCACCTGCTGCAGCGTGGCACGCGGGGCGTTCTTGTCCCAGCGCTTGGCGGAATCGGCGAGCGCGACGGTGTCCACGCCGGCCGCGCGCAGCGTCTTGGTACGGGTCGCGATGCTGTCCTCGTACAGGCGTACGGTCTCGGAGACGAACCCCGGATTGAAGTTCACCATCACGATGCCGCCGTTGGCGGTGACGAGCCTCAGGATCGAGTCGGGAACGTTGCGCACGTGATTCGAGATGGACCGGGCTGACGAGTGCGAGAACATTACCGGCGCCTTGGAGACGCGCAGCGCGTCCATCATCGTTCCGTCGGAGACGTGCGACAGATCGACCAGCATCCCGAGCCGGTTCATCTCGAGCACGACCTGCTCCCCGAAGGCCGTGAGCCCACCGTGCTTCGCGCTGTCGGTCGCGGCGTCGGCCCAGTCGGTGGTCTCCCAGTGGGTCAGCGTCATGTAGCGGGTGCCGAGGGCGTAGAACATCCGCAGCGCACCGAGCGAGCTCTCGATGGCGTGGCCGCCCTCGATGCCGATGAGGCACGAGATCTTGCCTGCCTTGAAGTTGCGCTCCACGTCGGCGGCGGTGAGCGCCATCGCGAGATCGCGGGGATAGCGCGCGCACAAGCGGTGCACCAGGTCGATCTGCTCGAGCGCGTAGACCGCCGGGTGCTCGCCCTCGTGCATCGTCGTCACGGGAACGTAGGCCGCCCAGAACTGCGCGCCGACGTGTCCCTCGCGCAGCTTCGGGATGTCGGTCATCAGGCCGAGCTGCGTCGCCGAGAAGTCGACGGAATCGACCCCGCCGCGGTCACGGATCGCGTCGGGGATGTCGTTGTGCCCGTCGATCAGCGGCACAGTCCGGAGGATCTGGATCGCCTGAGCGCGATAGTCGGGAGCGGCGCCGGCCTGCGCATACGCGCGCAGCACGACGACGGAGGAGCAGACGATGAGCACGAGGGTCGAGCGGACCAGCACTGCACGGTTCCTGTGAGCGGTCGCACGGAAGCTCGCGCTGCGTCTCGTGAATGGCAAGGTTAGTTTACTCGTCATGCCCGATGCGAAGGCTTCGATCGGTTTCACGCTGAACGCGGAGCCCTGCGAAGTGTCGTTCGCTCCGCACAAGACGCTGCTCGAGGTGCTGCGCGAGGATCTGGGGCTTACCGGCACCAAGCACGGCTGCGAGTTGGGGGAGTGCGGCACCTGCACCGTGCTGCTCGACGATCAGCCCGTGCTTTCCTGCCTCGTCCTGGGCCAGGCATGCGGCGGGCGATCGGTCCGCACCGTCGAAGGCATGGCCGGCACCGCGCTGCATCCCTTACAGACCGCTTTCGCCGATCTGGGGGCTGCGCAGTGCGGCTACTGCACCCCCGCATTCCTGCTCGCCGCCCAGGCACTGCTCGAGCACAACCCCAAGCCGTCGCGGGACGAGATCAAGCACGCGCTCGCCGGCAACCTCTGCCGCTGCACCGGCTACATCAAGATTTACGAAGCGGTCGAGCTGGCGGCGGCGTGGCTGCGAGGCGAGAAGGCGGAGCCGAGCCGCGAGAGTCTATATGGCAGGTAAGGGCGGTCGGGCGGTCGGGCGGTCAGGCGGTCGCGAAGCCAAGAATTCGTCCGCCGGACCGTCGGACCGCCGGACCGCCGATTCGTCTCTGCGGGTAATCGGCAAGGCACACCGGAAAGTGGATGCCGTGGCGAAAGTCACCGGCGCGACCAAATTCGCCGACGATCTGACCCTGCCGCGGATGCTGTACGCGAAGCTGCTGCGAAGTCCGCACCCCCACGCGCGCATCGTGTCGATCGATACCACGAAAGCGCAGGCCTCCGACGGCGTCAAAGCGGTGCTCGTAGGGAAAGATCTGCCCATCCCCTTCGGCATTCTCCCCGTGAGCCAGGACGAGCACACGCTGTGCGTCGACACCGTGCGCTTCATCGGGGATCCCGTCGTCGCCGTGGCCGCCACGACCGAAGAAACCGCCACCGCGGCGCTCGACCTGGTCGATGTGACCTACGAGCCCTTGCGCGCCATCGGATCCCCCGAGGACGCGCTCGCCTATCCCGAACCGCGCATCCACGACTACGGCGACTCGGGCAACCTGCACAAGCTCATCAATCTCGAGTTCGGCGACGTCGCAGAAGGATTCGCCGAAGCCGCGGTGATCCGCGAGGACCTGTTCTTCTTCGAAGGCAACACCCATCTCCCGATGGAGCAGCATGCCGCTCTCGCCGAATGGTCGGCGGACGGGAAGTTGACGCTGTGGAGCTCGACGCAGACGCCGCACTACGTGCACCGGGCGCTCGCCAAAGTGCTCGAGCTGCCGGCGGCGCGGATCCGCGTGATCGCCACGCCCAATGGCGGCGGTTTCGGCGGCAAGAGCGATCCGTTCAGCCACGAGATCGCCGTCGCCAAGCTCGCCATGCTCACCGGCCGGCCGGTGAAGATCACGCTGACGCGCGAAGAGGTGTTCTATTGCCACCGCGGCCGCCATCCGACGCTGATGGCGGTGAAGACCGGGGTGACGCGCGACGGCTCCATCACGGCGATGCACTTCCGCTCGCTGTTGGACGGTGGCGCGTACGGCTCCTACGGTGTCGCGAGCACGTACTACACGGGCGCGCTGCAGACCGTCACCTATCCGATCAAGCGTTACAAATTCCAGGGCGCACGCGCCTTCACGAATAAGCCGCCGTGCGGGCCGAAGCGCGGCCACGGCACGCCGCAACCGCGCTTCGCGCTCGAGGTGCATCTCGACAAGATCGCCGAGGAGCTGCGGATCGATCCCGCCGACCTGCGGCTGAACAATCTGCAGCCTCCCGATTCGCTCACCGCCAACTATCTGCGCGTCGGCTCGATGGGACTGGGCGAGTGCATTCGCAAGGTGACGGCGGGCTCGGGGTGGCGCGACAAGTTCAAGCGGCTGCCCCACGGCAAGGGCGTCGGCCTGGCCTGTTCGTCGTATCTGTCGGGCGCAGGCCTGCCGATCTACTGGAATCACATGCCGCATTCCGGTGTGCAGCTGAAATGCGACCGGTCGGGCGGGGTCACCGTGTTCTGCGGCTCGACCGACATCGGTCAGGGCTCGGACTCGATCCTCGCCTACATCACGGCTGAAGTGCTGGGGATCGATCCCTTCGACATCCGCATCGTCACCGCCGACACCGATCTCACTCCCGTCGACCTCGGCAGCTACTCGTCGCGCGTCACCCTGATGAGCGGCAACGCCGCGCTGCAGGCGGCGGAGCGGGCGCGCGAGATCATCCTGCCGCACGCGGCGCGCAAGCTCGACGTCCCGATGACGCGCATCGTGTTCGCCGACGGTAGAGTGTGCGACGTGGAGGACCCATCGCGCGGCATGAGCTTCGCCGAGGCGGTCCAGACCGCCGAGAGCGTCGTGGGGACGGTGGGCACCGTGGGATCGTACACGCCGCCCAAGAGCGCCGGCCGCTATCGCGGCGCGGGGGTCGGTCCTTCTCCCGCCTACTCCTACAGCGCCTGCGTCGCCCTTGTCGACGTCGATGCGGCGACGGGGATCGTCCGCGTCCCCAAGATCTGGATCGCACACGACGTGGGGCGCTGCATCAATGCCGCCACGGCGATCGGGCAGGTCGAGGGCTCGGTCTACATGGGGCTGGGCGAGGCGTTGATGGAAGAGATGACCTATCGCGAGAACCGTCAGGTCGTGCACAAGTTCCCAAGCCTGCTGGAGTACAAGAGTCCCACGACGCTCGAGATGTGCGACGTGGTCACCTATATCATCGAAGACCCCGACCCCAACGGCCCCTACGGGGCGAAGGAAGTTGGTCAGGGTCCGCTGCTTCCCGTGATGCCGGCGGTGGCAAACGCCGTGTATGACGCCGTCGGTGTACGCGTCGACGAGGTCCCGATCACGCCGGGGAAAGTGTTGAAGGCACTGCGCCACAAGCAGAAGGGCGACGCGCCGCGCTACGGTCCCCATGCATTCCCGGAGATTCTCTGGCCCGAGCCGACGCGCGTGCCGACGCCCTGGGAAGGGGGCGATGGCAGGGCGCGCGATCAGGCCGCGACGCTGGCGGGTGGAGTGCGGGAGGAGCGGCAACACTGACCGTCACGCGAGTCGCAATTGCGGCGGCGCTGGTGATCGCAGCTCCAATCGCGGCCCAGACGCCGGACTCAGTGACGCCCGACCGCCTTGCGGCACGGGCGTGGTTTGCCGACGCAAAGTTTGGCCTGTTCATCCACTGGGGCGTCTACAGCGAGCTCGGCGCCGGTGAGTGGGTGATGCACAACCGCCAGATCTCGATCCCCGCCTACGAGACTCTCGCCGCCACGTTCGATCCGACGAAGTTCGATGCCAAGGCCTGGGTGGCGCTCGCCCGCGGCGCCGGCGTCCGCTACATCACGATCACGTCGCGCCACCATGATGGCTTCTCGATGTTCAAGACGGCGGAGACGCCATACAACATCGTTGACTGGACGCCGTTCAAACGCGATCCAATGGCGGAGCTGGCTGAGGCGTGCCACGCCGCCGGGATCAAGCTCTTCTTCTATTATTCGCAGCTCGACTGGCACCACCCCGATTACTGGCCGCGCGGTGCCACGGCGTGGGACAACGGCCGCCCCGACTCGGGCGACTGGGACCGCTACCTCAAGTTCATGAACGCGCAGATCACCGAGCTGCTCACGCACTACGGCCCGATCGGCGGCATCTGGTTCGACGGCATGTGGGACAAGCCCACTGCCGACTGGCAGCTCGATTCGACGTATGCATTGATCCACCGGCTGCAGCCGCAGGCGCTGATCGTCCCGAACCACCATCAGCGGCCGCGCGCGGGAGAGGACGTGCAGACATTCGAGCAGGACCTCCCCGGCGCCAACACCGCGGGATTCAACACCAGCTACGTGAGCGGCAACCTGCCGCTCGAGACGTCGCTCACGATGAACGATTCCTGGGGCTTCAACATCACCGACACGAACTACAAGTCGGTACGCGCAATTGTGGGTTATCTGGTGCGGGCGGCGGGCAACGGCGGCAATCTGTTGTTGAACGTCGGCCCACGTCCTGACGGCACGATCAGCCCGGCGTTCGCGGCGCGGCTCGATTCCGTGGGCAGCTGGCTCGGCACCTACGGCACGGCGATCTACAGCACGCGTGGCGGCCCGGTGCCACCCCGCTCCTGGGGAGCCACGACGCGCCGCGGTGACACGGTGTTCGTGCACGTGCTCGACTGGGTCGATCCCCTGCTGTCGCTCCCGCCGCTGGGTGCGAGGGTTCGCTCGGCGCGGCTCCTGAAGGGCGGTTCACCGGTGCCGTTCCAGCAATCTGGGGCCGGTGTGACACTGCAGCTTCCGCCGATGGCGGGCGAAATCGATCGGGTGGTGGTGGTAGTTATGGGGAGAAACTGAGGGCGCGCTGAGGAGGAGAACGAGGGAATGGAGGTAAGCTGACGCTCCGGTGGCGCCTATTGAGCACAGAGACCTAGATTGGACATGTATCCCTCACATACGGTCGGACATATGCGTCCCGATCACCTCCGTCTCGTAGGACTCGGCCTATACACAAGAGCCGACGCAGTGCGTCTGCTTCGGATGACGCCGTCACGCGTGAGTCGATGGGTGATGGGCTATTCCTACACACTGAGCTATGCACCAAAGGCAGAACGTAGAGCCCAACCGCCAGTCGTCCGGGCACGAATCCCAAGAATAGACGGCTCCATTCTGATTTCTTTTCTTGACCTGATGGAACTGCGTGTCGTAAAAGCGCTCATCGATCGCGGCTTATCATTGCAGCATGTCCGTCAAGTGGCTGGGCTTGCAAGTGAGCTCTTCAATACTGCCTACCCTTTCGCTTCTCGTAGGATTTTTACCGATGCCCGAGAGGTGTTTGCATCTCTTTCGCGAGTCAAAGCAGATGAAGTATTGATCGAGTTATCGGCTAAACACGATCAGCTGATTGCCGGCCCTATCGTTCAGCAGTATCTCGCCGAATTGGATTTCGATGAGCAATCGAAGCTAGCGGAAAGGTGGTGGCCACTTGGACGTTCTGTGCCCGTTGTACTAGACCCCAAGATTGCCTTTGGCGCGCCTATCATTGCGGGAACGGCCACGAGAACCGACGTAGTGGCGACCCTTTCTCACAAAGTCCAGATATCGGCTGCAGCCGCGGCCTTTCAACTTGAGGAGAAGGATGTCACCGCTGCCCTGCGTTTTGAGTCCGAGCTCGCCGCCGCGGCGTGAAGTTAGCGTTCGACGAAAACATACCACCGGCCGTCGCCCAAGCCCTCGCGATCCTTGGTTTTCCAGTGTTGCATGTTCTGGATGAACTGCCGCGTGGGTCTCCCGATGAAACCCTGTTTGCAGTAGCCTCCGAAAGAGACTGGGCCTTGGTTACTCACGACAAGGGAATGTGGCGAAAGAAAGGGCACCGTGAGGCGCTGCTTCAGTCCGGGGCAGGCGTTTTTGTTCTAGTCAGCAGCGCGGCGCACTCTCCAGCAGAGTTGACAGGCTTGCTTCTTCGCAGACTGCCGGAGATGATCGCGCTTGCCGATAGGACCCGCCGACCCTTCGTATTTAGGGTCCCTGATCGGGGAAGGATCAATAAGATCTAGACGACTGGAACCGTTGTGCATCTCCCACCCCTTGAACGTCTTTCCCAAGTTCCAGCAGGCGGTCGCCGAGTTCGGGTTGCTGCTCAAAAACTCGAGCTACAAGGGCTCGACGAGCTTCGGCGACGTGATCGCGGCGGCGCGCGCGTCGCTGGGTGGCGACCCCGACGGCTATCGCGCCGAGTTTCTGCGGCTCGCCGCGGCGGCGCAGTCGCTCGGTCTGGCCCGCACCGAGGAGCCTCGTTAAGGTTGACCGCATGCTGCGGCTGCCGACGTTCACGTACCGTCAACCAACGTCCCTCCGGGAGGCGTTCGCGATGAAAGCGGACGCCGGACCGGAGGGATCGTACGTTGCGGGGGGAACGGACCTCTATCCGAACATGAAGCGGCGGCAGCAGGAGCCGAAAGTGGTGGTCTCGCTGATGGGCATCGCCGAATTGGCGGAAACGCGGACCGCGGAACGCGGAACGGAAGTCGGAGCCAGTGTCACGCTGAGCGCGCTGTCCGCCGATCCCGCCATTCGCCTGACCGCCTACCACGCCGTCGCGGAGGCCGCCGAGCTCGTGTCCACTCCCCTGCTCCGCAACATGGGGACGCTGGGCGGGAATCTCTGCATCGACACCCGCTGCAACTACTACGATCAGTCGTACGAGTGGCGCAAGGCGATCGACTTCTGCATGAAGAAAGACGGCGCGATCTGCTGGGTGGCGCCCTCCAGCCCGCGCTGCTGGGCCGTCAGCTCCTCCGACGTCGCTCCGGTGATGGTGGCGATCGGCGCGGAGTACGTCCTCACGAGCGCTGCGGGCGAGCGCGTCGTCCCTGCGGCGCGCTTCTACCAGAACGACGGCATCAACTACCTCACCAAGCAACCCGACGAAATCCTCACTGCCGTGCGGCTCCCTGCCTCCGACGGCTGGGACGCGGTCTATCACAAGCTGCGCCGGCGCGGCTCGTTCGATTTTCCGGTGCTCGGCGTCGCCGCCTGGGTGCGGTGGGAGGGTGGCCAGGCCGCGGATGCCCGAGTCGTTCTGGGAGGTGTGGCCAGCCATCCCCTCGAAGTACCCGAAGCGGGAACGGCGCTGCGCGGGTCGCGGCTCGAGCCCGAAGCGATCGGTGCGGCTGCGGAAGCCGCGTTCCGCCCTGCCAAGCCGATGGACAACACCGACTTCGATCTCTCGTGGCGTAAACAAATGACGCGAGTGTATGTGACGCGGGCGCTCGAGGAGCTCCGTTCGAGGAAGACCGCAGTAGTTACGAAATAGGCTTTCTCCTGGGCCAGAGACGTTGGGCCAACCCGACGAGCTGACGATCGAGCGACGGCGCGAGCACCTCGAGTGGCGTTCGCCCCTGCCGCGCAGCAATCACGATCGTGACGAGCAGCAACCCATAGGCCGCCACCAGGTTCTGCCACGAGAAGAACTCCCAGCGCCATGGATTCATCCATTCGCGCTGCAGCAGCGGCCAGAGATAGCTGATCCCCCAGTCGCATCCCGAGCCGAACGAGTCCATCACGAGATGCAGGTGGAAGAGCCCGAACGCGAGCAGGGTCATCGTGCGCTTGTGGGTCGACCACCGAACGACCAGCAGCGTGACCAGCAGCCCGAAGAACAGGTTGTGGCCGATCACATGGTGGTAGGTCTCGAACGCGTCACGACCCGCGATGATGGCGAGCCCGTCGAGATCCGGCGACGTCGCCGCGGCCATCGCGAGCATGCGTTCGCGCGGCGTGAGCTCGGGGACGGCACACGCCACCACCCAGCCGGAGAGGACGTGGGTGGGGAGGTGCACGTCAGTTTGGCTTGACCGGCGCGTCCTCCACGAGCCAGCGCACCGCATCGACGACCGTGAGCCGCAGCAACCCCTGGGGCCCGGTCGCCGAATCGAGCACGGCGCGAACGGAATCCTGCCACGCCCGGGTGGCCACGACCGCCCCGGCCATGCGATCGAGCGCCGCGCTGCCGACCCCGGCGACTCTGGCCAGCGCATCGGCGGCCGCGACACCGTCCCGCGCCAGCGGCTTGCGCACGGCGACGGCGTGCACCGCGGGGGCCAGCGCCTGCCACGCCGCGAACGTCTGGCGCAGCGAATCGCGCAGCACGGTCGAGCGGCCGGAATCCTGGACGAAGCGCTCCACCATCGTAAGCGCGCCCCAGCGCGATGGCGGGTCTGGGCGTGCGGCATCGATCAGCCGCGTGAGCGGCGTCTGCTGCGTCATCGGGACCTGGAGCCGATGCCGCTGGCCGAACGTCACCGGCTGCGCCAGTGCCATGAGCGACATCATCGTCTGAAAGTCGGGACCGGTCCCCACAACGAGGCGCAGCATGCGCGCCGTGTGCTCGTTCTGCCCCAGCCCCACCTCGGCGAGCCGCAGGTTCGTGACCGCGAGGCGCTGATACATGTCGTGCACGTCTTTCACCCCAGCCTGCGACCACAGTTTCTCGGCGACGGCCGCGAGCCGCGGCCAGATGCGCGAATCGATCGTCTCCGGCCCGATGTGCTCGCCCCACATGCACGCCTCGCCCCCCATCAGGCGCGCCGCCTCATCGGGACTCAAGCCAAGCGTGTCGGGGAGCGGATCGACGTAGTGGTCCTCGGCGCTTTCCATGTGGTCGAGGTAATAGGGGGCCGAGAGGATGGCGCGATGGCCGGCGCGCACCGTCTGGGGCAAGTACTCGAGCCCGCGCCACGACTGCACCACCGCGCTCGCCGGCAAGTCGGGGTTCAGGATCTCGTCCCACCCCACCATGCGCTTGCCGTGCTTGGTCAGGATGACGGACAGGCGCTGATTGAAATAGGCCTGCAGCGCGGCATTATCGGCGAGGTGGTGGTCCCGTTTGAAAGCGCGGATGCGGCGGTTCGCGTCCCATTCGACGCCGTTCACTTCGTCGCCGCCGACGTGCCAGTAGGGATCGGGGAACAGCGGCGCGATCTCGCCGATGAAGGCGTCGATGAACTGATAGACCACGTCGCGCGTCGGGTCGAACGTGGGATCGAACACGCCCCAGGTGCGCTGAATGCGATACGGCCCGCGCCCGCTGGCATAGCGTGGATAGCCGACGAGCCACGAGCTGGCGTGCCCCGGCATGTCGAATTCGGGAACGACGCGAATGCCGCGATCGCGCGCGTACGCCACCACGTCACGGATCTGCACCTGCGTGTAGAACAGGCCGTCCGACCCGTCCAGCTGCAGCAGTGGGAACCGTTTGCTCTCGACCCGGAACCCCTGGTCCTCGGACAGGTGCCAGTGGAGGACGTTGAGCTTCACCACGGCCATGCCGTCGAGCGTGCGCTTGATGACCTCGATCGGCTCGAAGTGGCGGCCGGCATCCACCAATAGGCCGCGCCAGGGGAAGCGCGGTGCATCGGCGATGCGCACCTCCGGGAGAAAGAATCCCGCGCTGTCCGTGGTGACGAGCTGCAACAGCGTCTCGACGCCGCGCAGCACCCCCACCACCGTCGACGCCCGCAGCTCGGCACGCCCCGAGGTCACCGCGAGCGTGTAGGACTCATCTTCGTTCTCCGTCTGGATCGCCTCACCCCCGCCCTGGGCCTGAATCACGAGCCGCGCCGTGGTGCTGTCGCGTGTGGTCGAATCGGCGAGCGTGATCCCGGTACGGCGCGCCAGTCGCCCGATGGTGCGGTGCACGGCGCGAGTCAGCCGGGCGTCCGAGTAGCCCAGCACGGCAACGCTGAATCCCGAATCGATGCGCAACCGCCCCTGCCCCACGTCAATCGAGCGCGGCAGCGGCATCAGAGGAGGCGTGGTTGGCGCCTGGGCGCGAGCAAGGGCCGGCACGAGGCCGGTGAGGAGGATCAGGAGTCGTGGCATGGATGCGAATGTAGCGCGCGAGCCGTATCTTAGCCGCCCCATGCACCTCAATACCGCGGACCTCGTCGTCATCGCGCTGTCGATCATCATTTCGTTTCTGCCGGCGCTGTTCTTCTGGCGCCGCGCCAGCTCCAGCACGACGGAGTTCTTCACGTCGGGCCGTGCCGCTCCGTGGTGGCTGGTTGGCATCTCGATGGTCGCGACGACATTCAGTACCGACACGCCGAACCTGGTCACCAACTTCGTGCGCGACCAGGGCGTCGCCGAGAACTGGTTGTGGTGGTCGTTCCTGTTGACCGGGATGGCGACGGTCTTTTTTTACGCCAAGATGTGGCGCCGCTCCGGCGTCCTGACCGATCTCGAGTTCTACGAGATCCGCTACTCCGGGCGGGCGGCGACTTTCGTGCGGGGCTTCCGGGCCGTCTATCTGGGGCTGTTCTTCAACTGCTTCATCATGGCGACGGTCAACCTCGCCGCCGCGAAAATCGCCAACATCCTGCTCGGCTGGCCGATGTACAAGACGCTCGCGTTCGCGTCGGTGATCACGATCTTCTTCGCATCGGTTTCCGGCCTCTGGGGCGTGCTCGTCACCGATTCGATCCAGTTCACCGTGACGATGACGGGCGCCTTCGCCGCGGCGTATTTCGCGCTGCAGCAGCCCGAGGTGGGTCACCTCTCCGGGCTCTTCGCCCGGGTGAACCCGCGGACCCTGGACTTTCTCCCCGACTTCTCCAACTGGTCGGTGGCGCTGTCGGTGCTGATTATCCCGCTCACGATTCAATGGTGGTCGGTGTGGTATCCCGGCGCCGAGCCGGGCGGCGGGAGCTACATCGCGCAGCGCATGCTGGCGTCTCGCACCGAAAAGGACGCGGTCGGGGGGACGCTGCTGTTCAACATCATGCACTACGCGCTGCGGCCCTGGCCCTGGGTGATCGTGGCGCTGGCCTCGACGCTCGTGTTTCCGCAGCTCGCCGACATCGCTCGCGCGTTCCCCAACGTCGACCCGAAGCTGATCGGCAACGACATCGCCTACCCGGCGATGCTCAAATTCCTCCCCACCCCGTTCATCGGACTGATGCTCGCGGGGATGCTGGCGGCGTACCGCTCGACGATCGAGACGCACCTGAACTGGGGGACGTCGTACCTGGTGCATGATTTCTACCGCCGCTTCCTGAACCGCGGCGCGACGGAGAAGCACTACGTGCTGATGGGACGCATCGTGACGGCGGGACTCATGGTCACGGCCGCGCTCACAACGTACGCCCTCGACACCGCCAAAGACGCCTTCACCCTGATCCTCTCGGTCGGCGCCGGCACCGGCCTGATCTACCTGCTGCGCTGGTTCTGGTGGCGCGTGAACGCGTGGAGCGAAGTCGCCGCGATGGCCAGTTCGTTCGTCATAGCAGTGGGATTCCAGATCGCCGCCAAGACGGGACATGCGGTGCCGGCACATTGGTCGCTGATCGCGACGGTCGTGATCACGACGATCGTGTGGGTGACGGTGGCCCACATGACCACGCCGACCGATCGCCCCACCCTGGTGGCCTTTTACAAGCTCGTGCGGCCCGCGGGACCGGGTTGGACGTCGGTGCGCGCCGAGGCAGGTGTGACGGCGTCGCCGGACAGCCTTCCCCTCCAGATGGTGGGGTGGATGTGCGGCTGCGCATTCATCTACTCCGGGCTCTTCGGCGTTGGCAGCCTGCTCTACGGCCGAGCGTCACTGGCCGTCTTCTGGATCAGCGTGTTCGTGGTCAGCGGCGTGGCTCTGTTGCGGCTGATGCCGAAGATATGGAAGACCTAATCGATGCCCCAGATCGACCGGTTGACCGCAATCGGGAATCTGCAGGTTGCAGTTACGGCGTTCGAGCGCCAGCTCGGCGCGCTGGAGCAGGTCCCGACGGCCGGGCTCGAGGAGGTCAAAACGGCCCTCGACGACCTCCGACTGCGGATCTGGACCGTGCTGATGGCCCAGAACAGCGAGAACTCCCAGGAATATCTCGACCGTTTCCGCCTGCGGCGGGCGGCGGAGAATCTGCAGCTCCTCGCATTCGACATCGATGCCGCACGGTTGAAGGTCACGCAGAAAGAATCTGACGAGCTGATTGGGGCGATTGAAGAGCTGGAGAAAAGGATTCGGAAGGTCGTTTAACCGCACCGTAGCTCACCAACCTCCACCCCCTCCACCGACCTCCGCCACCTCCTTCAGGGACTTGCATTTTCCAGTATTGGGGATAATTATGCATTATGCAGAATAACGAGAAATGGGTCGCCTTGGCCTTCTCCGGCGGCCTGGACACCTCTTACTGCGTGGGCCGGCTCACATCCGACGGCTGGACGGTGCATACCGTCTGGGTCGATACCGGCGCCGCCTCCGATACCGAGCGGCGCGCGATTGAGGCCCAGGCCTTGGCCTGCGGCGCGGCACAGCACCATGCCGTCGACGCTCGCGGTCCGGTGTTCGACCGCTTCGTGCGCTTCCTCATCCAGGGCAACGTGCTGCGTGGGGAGGTCTACCCTCTCTCCGTCGCCGCCGAGCGCACGCAGCAGGCGATCTCGCTGGTCGAGGTCGCACGCCGGATCGGCGCCGCCGCCGTCGCCCACGGCTCGACCGGTGCCGGCAACGACCAGATCCGCTTCGATGTCGCGCTGCGCGTCCTAGCCCCCGAGCTCGCGATCCTCACCCCCGTGCGCGACGCGACGCTCTCCCGCCCGCAAGCGATCGCCTGGTTGGAGGAGCGCAACCTCCCGGTGCCGAAAGCCGCGGGCGCCTACTCCGTCAACGCGGGTCTCTGGGGTACGACGTGGGGCGGCGGCTGGACCCACGACCCCTGGGCCGGGCCGCCCGCCGAGCTGCTCGAACCGCCCGCCGACGCCCCCGCCCCGGCCGAAATCGTGCTTGGCTGGAAGGCCGGACTGCCGGTCTCGCTCGACGGCACCGCGCTGCCCGGCCCCGCGCTGGTCGAGCGAGTGGGCGCGTTGACCCGGAGCTACGGCATCGGCCGCAACACGCACCTCGGTGAAACGGCGCTCGGCATCAAAGGGCGCATCGGGTTCGAGGCCGGCGCGGCGCTGCTCTTGATCCACGCGCACCGCGAGCTCGAGAAGCTGGTGCTCACGCGCTGGCAGACGTTCTGGAAGGACCAGCTGGCGAAGTTCTACGGCGACCGGCTGCACGAGGGGCAGTACTTCGATCCGGCGCTGCGCGACATCGAAGCATTGATCACGAGCTCACAGACTCGCGTGGTGGGCGATGCGCGCGTGTTGCTTGCCCCGGGACGGTTTCAAGTCACCGGCGTGCGCAGTCCGTTCTCGTTGATGGACCCCGCCGTGGCGACGTACGGTGAAGAACCCCGCCTGTGGACCGGCGATGAGGCCCGCGCCTTCGCGCGCGTCGCCGCCATTCCCTCGCTGCTCGCCGCTCGCGCGGCGAATCGGTAAGGAGTCTCGATGGTCGTCACCACCCGGATCCGGCTGGACCGGATCTCCAGCAGCACGAAGAACGCCGCCCTGCCCCGCGAGGTGATCGTGGGCGACGAGATCGTTGCCGAGGAGGGGTACGTCCTCGCCGTGCGCATCCTCGCCGACAAGTCGAGCTACAACACGATCGAGGATCCGACGGGCCGCATGCTGTCGCTCCGCGCCGGAGACGTTCTCGCCGGGACGCTGGGGGCGCGGCGCGCGCTGCGCGGCTACGCCGGTGTTGTCCCCGAGCGGGTGTCCGTCGGCGACCTGCTGCACGTCCTGAACCTCGGCGGCATCCTGGGCCGCTGCACATCGGCCAACCCCGACATCGGGCCGCCATTCGAGGCCGAAGTGCTGGGCTGCATCCTCGCCTTCCCCGAGCTGGGCGACCGCGTCGGCCGGCCGGCGCACATCAAGGATCACGGCATTCCACCGGCCGACCGGCTGGACAGCACGGTGCCTGTCGTCTACGTCGCGGGGACGTGCATGAATGCCGGAAAGACCGTCGCGGCGACAGAGCTGGTGCGTGGCCTGACGCGCAGCGGGCTCAAGGTCGGCGCCGCGAAGCTCACCGGCGTCGCACTCATGCGGGATGCACTGTCGATGCTCGACGCCGGGGCGTCGGTGGCGCTGACGTTCAACGACGCGGGCGCCGCGAGCACGCACGCCGGCATGACCGTTCCCGTCGCCAAGGCGATCATGAATCGCCTCGCCGCGCATCCCAGCGGCCGCCCCGACGTCATCGTCGCCGAGCTGGGCGACGGGATTCTGGGGGACTACGGCGTGCAGGACATCCTGCGTGATCCGGAGTTGATGGGTGTGGCCGCGGCGCACGTCGTGTGCGCTCCGGACCCCGTGGGGTGCTGGGGAGTCGCCGAGCTCTATCGCAAGCAGTTCGAGCTGCCGATCACGGCAATCAGCGGTCCAGCCACCGACAACGACGTGGGCCGGGAGTTCGTGCGAAACACCCTCGGCATCCCCGCCTACAACGCCCGCCGCGAGGCGGAGCAACTGGTGGACGTCGTACGCGAGACACTCTCCGCCCCCGCAGTGGGAGCGGTGGCGTGAAAGTCTCGGTCATCGGCGCCGGCGGCTATGCCGGCGGCGAGCTGCTGCGCCTCTTGAGCCAGCACCCCGAGGTCACCGATCTCGTGGCCGTGAGCCGCAGCCAGGCAGGTCGGCCCATCGCCGAGTCGCATCCGGCGCTGGCGAGCCTCGATCTCGGCGCGTTCAGCGATGCCACGCCCGGGGCCGCCGCCCGAGGCCGCGACGTCGTGTACCTGGCGCTCGAGCACGGCGAGTCTTCACGCCAGGCCGCCGAGATCTTCTCGGCCGGGCCGGGGCTGGTGGTCGATCTCGCAGCCGACTTTCGCGTCAAGGACGCGGCGTTGTACGAGCGCCACTACGGACGCCATGAAGCGCCGGCGTTTCGCGGGCGCTTCGTGTACGGGCTGGCCGACATCTGCGGCGAGTCGCTGCGCGGCACGACGGCGATCGCGTCACCAGGGTGTTTCGCCACGGCCGCGGCGCTCGCGCTCTACCCCATCGCCCGCCACGCCCCCGATGCCGCGCCGTCGCTCTTCGCGATCACCGGCAGCTCCGGCGCCGGCGTCTCGCCCAAGCCGACGACACATCACCCGGCACGCGCGCACAACGTGTTCGCCTACGGCGTCCTTGGCCATCGGCATGACGCCGAGATCGTAGAGCAGTGGCGCGGCTGGTCCGGCAGCCGGCCGAAATCGAGAACCGAGCCGCGGCTCATCGTGCACGCCGGTCCATTCGTGCGTGGGATCTACCTGACGATGCATACGCGACTCGAGGCCGCGGGAAACCCCCTCGAGTGGTATGCGGAGGCGTATTCCGACCGGCACTTTGTGCGCCTGTCCGCCCAACCGCCCGAGCTCACCCACGTGGTCGGCACCAACGACGCCGTGTTGCACGCAGCGGTGAGCGCGGATGGCAGCGAGCTGCAGGTCAGCGTGGCGATCGACAACCTGGTGAAGGGAGCGGCGGGCCAGGCGATCCAGTCGATGAATCTGGCACTCGGTTTGGAGGAAACAGCCGGGCTCCGCCATGCAGGTGTGTATCCATGCTGAAAACCGAGCCCGTGGTGTCGGGCAACCTGCCCTCCGGCAACTTGCTTCCAGTCTACCAGCACATGCCGGTCCGCCCCGTGCGCGGCCGCGGCTCGTGGCTCATCGACGCCGAGGGCCGGGAGTGGCTCGACGCGTACGGCGGGCACGCCGTCGCCTCTACCGGACACAGCCATCCGCACGTCGTCCAGGCGATTGCCCGACAGGCCGAGACGCTGCTCTTCTATTCCGCGGCGGTGCCGCTGGAGATTCGCGACCAGCTGGCGGATGAGCTGGTACGGCGGTGTCAGGTGCCGGGTGCCAGGGTGTTCTTCTGTAATTCCGGTGCGGAAGCGAACGAGAACGCGCTGCATCTGGCTCGGCGTGCCACCGGGCGAGCGGGGGTCGTAGCGGTCGAAGGCGGGTGGCACGGGCGCACCGTCGCCACGATCGCCTGTACCGACGGCGCCAAGTACGAGGAATGGGCGCGCGGCGCCGGAATGCCGATCGCGCGGCGGGTGCCGTTCGACGACGTCGCGGCGCTGGAGCGCTCGATCGACGACACGACAGCCGCCCTCATCGTCGAGCCGGTACAAGGGCTCGCAGGTGCGCGCGATTGCTCGGTGGAATTCCTGCGCGCGGCGCGCGCGGCGTGCGACCGGCACGGCGCCGCGCTGATCTTCGACGAAATCCAGTGCGGCGTCGGCCGTTCGGGCGCCTTCACGGCGGCACAAGTCTACGGGGTGGTTCCCGATGCGCTCACGCTCGCGAAAGGTCTCGCCTCGGGACTGCCGATCGGCGCCGTACTGGCGGGCGAGAAGCTGACTGCCGGCGTAAAGACCGGGGACCTCGGGAGCACGTTCGGCGGCGGTCCCGTCGTCTGTGCCGCGGCACTTGCCACGCTCGAGGTCATCGATCGCGAAAAGCTGATCGCCAACGCGCGGGTTCAGGGCGAGCGGCTGCGCCATGGCGCGATCACGCTCGGCGTTCCGAAGGTCACAGGCCGCGGATTGCTGCTCGGCCTGCGCCTTGACCGGCCGGCGGCCGCAGTGCAGCAGGCGCTCTTCCGCCGGCGCATTCTGACGGGCACGTCAAGCGACCCTAACGTGCTGCGCCTGATGCCGCCGCTCACGTTCTCCACGCAGGATTGCGATCTCGTGCTCGGCGCGCTCGAGGAAGCGCTGCAGTGAGCGGACACGACTTTCTGGCGATGGAGGACTGGAGTCCTGAGGCGATCGACCATCTGCTGGCGCTCGCGGCGCGCGTGAAGCGCGGCGAGATCACCGGGGGACTCGAGCGCAAAGTGCTGGCCGCGATCTTTCTCGACCCGAGCCTGCGCACGCGTTCCAGCATGGAGACGGCGATGTTCCTACACGGCGGCCACGCCCTCGTGCTCGAGCCGGGCCGCGGCAGCTGGGCGCTCGAAACGGAAGACGGCGCAGTAATGGACGGGGCCACGGTCGAGCACATCAAGGAGGCGGCACGGGTCCTGGCGCGCTACGCCGACGCGCTGGCGGTGCGCGTGTTCCCCAAGGGGACCGACTGGGCAGTCGAGCGGGAAGACCGCGTGATCAAGGACTTCGCGCGCTTCTCCGACAAGCCGGTGATCAATCTCGAGTCGTCGCGCCGCCATCCCTGCCAGGCGCTGGCCGACGCGATGACGCTGCGCGAGCGGTTGGGCGAAACGCGTCGGAAGCGCTTCGTGCTCACTTGGGCGTGGCATCCCAAGGCGCTGCCGACGGCCGTTCCCGCGAGCGCCGCGATCGCCGCCGCGCGTCTCGGCATGGAGGTCGTCGTCACGCGGCCACCGGGATTCGACCTCGATCCCGAAGACATGAGCCTCATCAGCCGGATCGCCGGCGAGTCCGGGGGGTCGGTCGAGCTGTGCGACGACATCGACGCCGGTGTGTCGGGCGCCGACGCCATCTACGTGAAGAGCTGGGGGTCGTTGCAGGCATTTGGCCGTCCCGAAGAAGAGCGGGTGCTGCGCGAGCCCTTCCGCGATTGGCGGCTCACCGAACGCCGCCTGAAACGCACCAAGGGCGGCACGGGGATCGTGCTGCACTGCCTGCCGGTGCGCCGCAACGTCGAGATCGACGACGCGGTGCTCGATGGGCCCAATTCGGTCGTGGTCGATGAGGCGGAGAACCGGCTGCACGCGCAGCGCGCGCTGTTGCTCGAAATCATGGGAGGAGTGAGATGACCGCAGGGGTCGAACCCGCGAAGGGCATCGTCGGCCTGAAGGGGGCATTGCGCTACGTGCGCGCCTACCGCGACCGCGTGTTCGTCGTGAAGCTGGGCGGCGAGATCCTCGCCGACGCCGACGTGCTCGACGGTGTGGCGGCGCAGATCGCGCTGCTCGCGTCGCTCGGCATTCGTATTGTCGCGGTGCACGGCGGCGCCGCGCAGGTGACGGCGTTCGAGCGCCGCGTCGGCCGCGAGCCGAAGCTGATCGCCGGCCGGCGGATCACCGACGATCAGGCGCTCGAGACGGTCATCATGGTCTGCGCCGGGCAGCTCAACATCGCGGTGCTGTCGGCGCTGCGCGGGCATCGCGTCCAGGCGGTCGGCGTCTCCGGGGTCGACGCGGATTTGTTGACCGCCAAGCGGCGGCCCCTGGTCACCATCACCGACGACGACGGCACGCCGCACCAGGTGGACTTCGGCCACGTGGGCGACATCGAGCACGTCGACGCCCACGTGCTGCGTACGCTGCTCGACGCGCGCCTGGTCCCGGTCGTGGCGAGCCTCGCCGGCGACGAGGACGGCAACGTGTACAACGTCAACGCCGACACCGTCGCGGAAGCGATCGCCGTGGCGCTGCGCGCGCAGAAGCTGCTGTTCCTGACGAGCGCGCCGGGTGTGCTGCGCGACCGCAACGACCCCTCCACGCTCGTCACGTTCGCCGATCCCGGCGATCTCGCCGAGCTGATGGCGACGGGGGCGCTGGTGGGCGGTATGCGCCCCAAGGTCGAGGCATGCATCCGCGCGGCGACCCACGGCGTCGAGCGCACGCACATCATCGACGGCCGGGCGGCGGATTCGCTGCTGCTCGAGGTGTTCACGGGCGTCGGCTGCGGCACGATGATCGTCGGCAAGAAAGAGCCGGTGGAGCTTGAAGCCGAGCTCGACTGAGGTCACCCTGCTCCGCGACCTCGTCGCCATTCCCTCGGTGAGCGGCGACGAGGAGGCGGTGGCGCGGTTCGCCGAAGAAGCCGCGCGCGCCGCGCGACTCGACGTGGTGCGCGACGCCAGCGGGGTCAAGATCCACGTGCGGGGGAAGCGCGGCGGCCCGACGCTCGCACTGGTCACCCACCTCGACGTCGTCCCTCCAGGGGACAACTGGACCCGCGATCCGTTCACGCCGGTGATCGCAGACGGCCGGATGTATGGGCGCGGCTCAGGCGATGCCAAGGCTTCGGTCGCCGCGATGCTGTGCGCGGTACGGGATGTCGCCGAGCGAGGCGGCCCTCCCTCCGGCCGGCTGCTCGTGATCCTGGGACACGGCGAGGAGACGCGCCACACCTCGATGCCCGAGGCAGTAGCCGGGGTGGGCGAAATCACCGCCGCTGTGGTGGGGGAGCCGACGAATCTCGATATCGCCGTGGCGCAGCGTGGTCTCATGATGGTGGACCTGATAGCCCACGGCGAGCAGCGCCACGCCGGCAATGCCGAGCCGAATGGCGGCGGGGACGGCTTCGTCAACGCAACCCAGGTGCTGGCGCGGGATCTCGTGGCGCTGCGCGACATCGCTCGCGACCGGCCCCACCCCGTGCTTGGCTTCCCCACGATCACGCCGACGATGCTCGAAGCGGGAGTCGGCCGGAACGTCACCCCACCGACGGCGCGCGCCGTCCTCGACGTCCGCAGCACGCCCTCGTGGTCGCACACCGACCTCGCCGATGCGTTGCGCGAAGCGCTCGAGAGCGAGGTCGTCGTGACATCGGATCGCCTGGTGCCGTGCGAGACGCCTCTGGGCTCCACACTGCTCGCCGCAGCGCGGCGCGTGCGCCCCGCAGCGAAAACGTTCGGCTCCCCGACCTGCTCCGACTGGGTGTTTCTGCGCGACCGCGACGCGATCAAGTGCGGGCCCGGCACCAGCCGCAACAGCCATACGCCAGACGAATGGGTGCTGATCGACGAAGTCAGCGCAGCGCGGGACTTCTACACGCGCCTGGCCATGGAGTATCTCGCGTGAAGCCGCGGACGCTGTGGTCGCCGGCGGGACGTAACGTCGACGAGCTGATGCTCTCGTACACGGTGGGCGACGACCGCCATTGGGATGCGCGGTTGCTGCTCTGGGACGTGCTCGGCAGCCTGGGACACGTCGAAGAGCTCAAGGCCTCGAAGCTCCTGTCGGCGGAGGAGTACAAACAGCTGCGGACGGGACTCAGGGCGGGGCTG
>DATLVL010000293.1:0-10769 GCA_035577525.1 Gemmatimonadales bacterium
CACCAGCGCACCGCCCAGGAACACCCAGATGAGCGTCGGTACACGCAGCACCACCGCCGCGGCTTCGAGAAACTCCCCGTAGGCGGACGCGGCGACCTCGGTGGCCTGACTCCCCTGCTCGAGTGCCAGCGGAACGAGCCGTGCCACCGTCCAGGCCACGCCCACGCCGACGCACATGCCGAACACCGCCACGGTCATTTCGTTGGGAACGACGCGGATCAGCGCCAAAACTCCGCTGACGACGGTTCCGAACACGGTGAGCCAGATGAGTGGATAGGCATAGCGCAGTGCTCGCTTCATGCCCGTCGTTGTAAAGCGGCGCAGCGTGGTTGCGAGGGGAGTCGGGGGACGCCGCTCCGGCTCGCGCAGCCGCGAGGCGAGGAGGGCGAGCCCGAACCCGGGTATTCCCAGCCACAGAAAGGCGAGCCGCCACCCGTAGGCTTCCGCCAGCACGCCGCCGAGCCAGACGCCCGCGACACCGCCCAGTGCCGTGCCGACCGAGTAGATACCGAGCGCCCAGGCGCGCCGGCGTTCTTTGTAATACTCGGCGATCAGCGCCTGCGAGGCGGAGCCGTACCCCGCTTCGCCCACACCCACCATTGCCCGGCAGGCGAACAGCTGCCAGAACCCGCGCACCGCACCGCCGAGTGACGTGAAGAAGCTCCAGATGCCGACACCCCAGGCGATGACGCCGCGCCGTGTGCGCAAATCCCCGAGGACGCCGAGCGGGAGGGCGGCGAGGGAAAGGACGATGATGTAGGCGGAGCCGATCCAGCCGAGCTGCTGATCGGTCAGATCGAGATCGTGCTTGATCGATTCGAAGACCGCGAACACGACGTTGCGGTCGGCGTAGTTGAAGAAGTTGATCAGCGTCAGCAGAAAGAGGGCGTACGCTGCATACGCCCGGGACCCGCCGACGGGGCGCGCCACTCAGCGCTCGCGGCCGCCGGTGGCGCGCGCGGCGCGTACGTCGCGCTCGGCCTTGGACGCCCTGTACGCCTTCTGCAGCTGGTCCATCATCGCCCCGCGACGGTCGTAGAGCCGCTTCAGCGGGCGTGGCTTGCGGCGGGCGAGGGCGTAGGCGGCGAGGATGGGAAACGCCACGGTGTTGTCGAGGTAGCACACGACGGTGCCGGGAAGCTGATCGGGATCGACCTTCCCCCAGCTCACCGCCTCGGCCGGCGTCGCGCCCGAGAGGCCGCCGGTGTCGGGACGGGCATCGGTCATCTGCAGATAGTAGTCGTGGCCCTTCTCGCTGATCCCCAGCACTTCCTGGATCTGGGGCTCGGTCTGCAGCACGAAGTTCTTGGGGCTGCCTCCGCCGATCAGCAGCACGCCGCTCTTGCCGTCGTGTGTTTTAGCGTCGAACACGATCGCCGATGTCTCGTTGACGTCAGCCGACACGTCGAAGCGCAGCTTCGATCCGTCGAGCGCCTGCTCGGCGACGTTCATCCCGATCGACGAGTCGCCCGGAGAGGAGGTATAGATCGGCACGGCGCACTCGTGCGCCACCGCCAGCACGGAGCGCCGCGACAACCCCAGCGCTTTCTCGCGCTCGCGCACGAACCCGCCCAGCAGGTAGTGGTATTCGGCGGTGCTCATGGGGCGCTGGAACTCGGGGCGCGCCGACACCTCACGGATGTACGCGTCGGTCGAGAGCAACACGTCGTAATGGAAGAAGATGTCGTAGATGCGCACCACGCCTTCCTCGCGCAGCTCGACGTCATCGGCGAACGGCGTGCCGCGATGCATCGAGAGCCCGAGCCCGAAGTGGGCGTCGTGATAGAGATTCGCGCCGGTCGAGACGATCCAGTCGATGAACCCCGCCTCCATCAACGGGATGATCGTACTCATGCCGAGTCCTGCCGGCGTCATGGCGCCGGTCAGGCTCATCCCGACGGTGGCATTGTCGGCGAGCATGCGATCGCTATAGAGGCGGCACGCTTCCCTCAGCCGCCCGGCGTTGTAGGCGAGAAACGCATTGTCGACCAGCTCGGCGACGGACTCCTTCCCCGTAACGCCCTGGGGATCGATCCGCGGGCCGCGGAGAAAGCCGGATGTGGTCACCGCTTCACCTCGGGACGGCTGGTGTGGGAGGTCCTGCGCTCGCGGGCCTGCACGACCAGTTTGACCGCTTCCTCGGGCTCGTCGGTCACATGGAAAAGATCGAGATCCTTGGTATCGATCTTCCCTTCGCCGGCGACCCGCTCCGCCAACCAGTCCCGCAAACCCTTCCAGTACTCGCGCCCGAACAACACGACGGGAAAGTGCTTCACCTTCCCGGTCTGAATCAGGGTCAACGCTTCGAACAGCTCGTCCATCGTTCCGAAGCCGCCGGGAAAGACGATGAACGCGGTCGAGTATTTCACGAACATCGTCTTGCGCACGAAGAAGTAGCGGAAATTGATGGACCGCTCGACATAGGGATTCGTCCCCTGCTCGAACGGCAGCTCGATGTTGCAGCCGATCGAGAGCCCGTTGCCCTCCTGGGCGCCGCGGTTCGCCGCCTCCATGATGCCGGGGCCGCCGCCGGTAATGATGGGAAAGCCGTGTCGCGCGAGCAGCCGCGTCGTTTGCACGGCCTTCTCGTAGTACGGGTCGTCCGCGCGGGTGCGGGCCGATCCGAAGACCGTGACCGCGTAGCGTACATCCGAGAGAGTGTCAAACCCCTCCACGAATTCGCCCATGATCCGCAGCACGCGCCACGGATCGGTATGGACGAAGGCGCGTCGCTCCGTCGGGGCGACCGCGGTGAGCAGTCGTTCGTCTTCAGTGACTGCGGTACGCGGCGAGTCGGGCGAGTGCTGCGACATGGTCATCCTGTACGTTGTAAAAGAAGGGAGACAGACGGACGTGTCCGGGACGGGCGTCCGCCACGATGGCACCGGCGGCGAGATGGCGCACCGCAGCGTGCGGGTCCGCGGCCGGCAGCATCACGATCGCCGAGCGCTGCTCCGGGGTCGCCGCGACCTTGGGCCGAAACCCCTGGTCGGTGGCACGCGCCACGAGGTCTTCAACGAGCCCGGCGGTCACCCGCCGGATCGCGGGCACGCCGATCTCCTCGATGTACTCGAGCCCGCCGAGCTGCGTGTAGATCGCGGCGAGGGCGGGAGTCCCGAGCTCGAAACGGCGTGCGTCGTCGTGAAACTCGAGCGAGCGCGGCTCGAAGGCGAACTGGTCCTTGTGGCCGAACCACCCCGCGACGGTCGGGACGATGCGGTGCTCGGGATGGTCGCGCACATAGCAGAACACGATCCCCGTGCCGCCGAGCAGCCACTTCAGCCCGCCGGCGATGAGGAAATCCACTCGGGTGGATGGAGCGTCGACCGGCACCTGCCCCACCGACTGGTAGGCGTCGACAAGACAGAGCGCTCCCTTGCGATGCGCGATGTCCGCCACGGCAGCGATGTCCTGAATCGCGCCGCTCGTGAAGTACACGTGGGATGTCGCGACCAGTGCGGTGCGGTCGTCCACCGCGCGAGCGATTGCCTCGACGGGCACGCTCACCTGGTCGGGGCTCTCGACGACCACGAGCTCGACACCCTGAGGGCGCTTGGCGAGCCACTGATACACGACGGTAGGGAAATCGAGCGACGTGACGACGACGCGCGGGCGCCGGGTGTAATCGAGCGCGCTGGCTATGCCGGCGACGGCGACGGAGACGCTGGGGGCGAGGGCGATGGTATCCGCCGGCGCGCCGATCACGGCGCCGTAGCGTCGGCGCAGCTCGGCGAGGGCTTCCCACCACACGTCGTACCAGGCCGCGGCGCCACGCGCCTGCCACACATCGAGAAAGCCGGCTACCTTGCGCCGGGCGCGGTCCCCGAGAGGCCCGAGCGAGCAGGTGTTGAGGTAGATCCGGTCCCGGAAAATGGGGAATTCGCTCCGGTAGCCGGCCAGAGGGTGCGCGATCGAGCCGGCCGCGACGCCGCTTGCAAGCGTCATAGGCGCTGAATATACAGAAGCCATGCAGACTCCGGCGAGTTGGACCTCGCTCATCGCCCGTCTGGCGCTGCGCGCAGCGGTGCGGCCGCGTCTGGCCGTCGACCTGCTGCGCCTCACCTGGAGTTTTCGCGCGCGGGGCTGGTACCGTCGCGCGCCGTTCCTGCCGCTGCCGCCGCGTGATTACGTGCGCTGGCGCATGTTCACCGCCTATGGCGATGAGGATGCGATACCGCCGGTCGACGACGTGGTGAGATTCGCGCGTTGGCGGCGGGAGACGATGCGATTGTAAGGCAAGAAATCGTCGAAAGAAGGCGTCGAGAAAGGACGTCGAGAAGAGACGCATGAGTGACGTCAGTATCGAGCTGAAGCGCAGAGCCCTCGGATTGGGATTCGATGCGGTCGGCATCGCGCCGCTCGAGGTGAATCCGCACGCCGACGCGCTCGACCACTGGCTCGAGGCCGGGTACGCCGGCACGATGACGTACCTCCATCGTCAGGCGGCGAAGCGGAAAGACCCGCGGACGATCATGCCGGAAGCCCGCGTGGCGGTTGTGACCCTGACGAACTACTACCACGGCATCGCGTGGGCTAACCCCGGGGCGGCGCCCCGGGGTCCTTCGGCCCGGGTCGCGCAGTACGCCTGGTCCACCGACTACCACCGCATCCTCGACCCACGTCTCGAGGAGTTGGGAGCGGCAATCACCGAGCTTGTCCCTGGTGCGCAGTGGCGATCCTACGTCGATGCCGGACCAGTGCCCGAGCGCGACCTGGCGCAACGCGCGGGGCTCGGCTGGATCGGGAAGAACACCATGCTCATCGATCCGGCGATCGGCTCATTCACGTTCATCGGAACTGTCCTCACCGACGCCGAGCTCGAGCTCGACGCCCCGTTCGAAGCCGATCGCTGCGGCACCTGCCGTGCCTGTCTCGACGCCTGCCCCACCGCCGCGTTTCCCGACGCACACGTCCTCGACGCTCGCCGTTGCATCTCCTACCTCACGATCGAGCGGCGTGGCGACTTCTCGGGCGTGGAGCGCGAGCAGGTGGGCGAGTGGCTGTTCGGCTGCGACATCTGTCAGGACGTGTGTCCGTGGAACGTGCGCTTCGCGCGCGCGACGTCCGATCGCGCATTCACGCCGCGCCCGGAAACCGCTCACCCCGATCTCGCGCAGTTGCTGCGCAGCGAGAGCACAACGTTCGCATCGGACTACGGCGAGACCGCCTTCGAGCGGCCCGGTGTGGAAGGGATGCGGCGCAACGCCCAAGCAGTGCTGGACAACAAGAGAACCCGCTCGTGACGGCGGGCCGCATCGACGATATCCAGCGTCAGCTGGCGCAGGGTCTCGCCCGCATCGACCCGCATCATCGCCTGCTCGGCCGCCCTACGAGCTTTCGCGTGATCGACGGGCGCGCACTCGAGATCACGTTTCGTGACGTCGCCGGAATCGCAGAGGCGGAAGCGCAGGGCGTGAAGCGCGTGCTGGGAGCGGACAGCACCTACAGCGTGTCGCCCCAGACAGCGGAGCAGGTGACGGTGCGGTTCGTCGTACCGCTGTGACGCGGGCGGTGGGAGGACCGACCCACCGCCCTTCGTTACGCCGGGACCAACCGCAGCACCGGCAGCTCCGGTGGGTTCCCCAACCGCAGCGGCATCGCCGAGGATCCCACTCCCGCCGAAACGTAGATCCAGCGCTCCCCGACGCGACGCAGGCCGTGCATGTACCGTCTGCCGAACTGCGACGGTACCGTCAGCGGCCCGATGATCGGCCAATGCACCTGGCCGTTGTGCGTGTGGCCCGAGAGCATGAGATCGACGCGCAGGTCGGCCGGCAGGTACTCGATGAGGTCCGGGTTGTGGGAGATGAGCACGCGCGGGGCGTCCGGCGGCACGTCGCGCAGCGCGTCGAGCGGCCGCACGGCGCCGTGGGTGAAATCGTCCACCCCGCCCACTGCAAGCGCGGCCGCGCCGCGTCGGATCAGGCGGTGGCAGTTGTGCATGATCTCGGCCCCGGCACCGCGAATCACCGCGGCCACGGCGTCGGCCCCGACCCAGTGATCGTGGTTGCCGAGTACCGCCACGGTGCCGTCGGGGGCGGTGTAGCGCGCCAACACCTGCTGCAGGTCGTGCAGGTCGCTCTTCGCGTGGCTGACGAAGTCCCCGCCCAGCACCACGAGATCGGGCTTGAGCTCCACGACACGATCGGCAACGCGCTCGAGCCACCATGCGGGAACGACCGGGCCGCGATGCAGATCGGTTACGAGCGCGATGCGATAGCCTGCGAACTCCTGAGGCAGCCCATGAATCGCGATATCGATCTCAGGGGTGACCAGCTCGGCGCGCTCCCAGTGCGCCAGCCATGCCGCCAGCCGCTCGAGCACCCAGCCGATGGGGACCTTGGTCGCCAGCTCGAAGCGAGGCGGGCGCGGCACCTCGCTCGGCGGCCGCCGGCGTGGATGAAACAGCGGGCCGATCACCGCGCCGCGCCGTTCTCGAGGGCGCGCGTCTCACCGAACGCCAGCTGCCAATAGCGTTCGTCGGGCAGCCCAGCCGCGCGCCACGCCGCTCGTGCGCGCTCGGGCGGCTCGTCGAGCGGCTCGTCGGTGAGCAGAAACGTCCCCCAGTGCATCGGAACGAAGCGCGGCACACCGAGGTCGCGCGCCGCCTGCACTGCCTCCTCGGGATCCATGTGCACCGGGCGCATGAACCAGCGGGGGTCGTACGCGCCGATCGGGATCAGGGCGACGTCGAACGGCCCGAACCGCTCGCCGATCTTCGCGAACTCCGGGTGGTAGCCGGTGTCGCCGGCGAAGAAGAGACGCCGTGCCGGCGCGGCGACGCTCCACCCGCACCACAGCGTGCCGTTGCGGCCCCACGGTGTGCGGCCGCTGAAGTGCTGCGCGGGGGTGCAGCCGAACGTCAACGCGTCGAGCGACGTCTCCTGCCACCACTCGAGCTCGGTGACTTCGAGGACGCCGCGGTGCTTGAGGAAGGGCTTCAGTCCGCGCGGCACGATCCAGCGCGCGCCGGGATTGGTCGCCTCGAGGCGGCACACGGTGCGATCGTCGAGATGGTCGTAGTGGTCGTGCGATTGCAGCACGACGTCGATCGGCGGCAGTGCCGCGAACGGGACCCCCGGCTCGACGAAACGCCTGGGACCGATTCCGGGAACGGGTGAAGGATGACGGCTCCACATCGGATCGGTGAGGATGTTCATCCCGCCGATCTGGATCAGGAACGTCGCGTGGCCGACCCAGGTGATCGTGACGTGATCGGCGGGAGCGCGGGGAACGGCGAACTGCGGAGTTGCGCGAGGCAACGTCGCAGGATCGACGTCAGGGGCGCGCGGCTGCCGCCAGCGATCGACGCGCCAGCGCAGGAAATCTCTGAGGCGCACGTTGAGTGCGCCGCCCGGCCAGGGATTGGTATACCGCACGCAGGACGCCCTCCGAGGCGGGAAAGCTACCTCGAAGGGCGTGGCTCAGGCGGTCACGGAACGGTGATCATCGCGTCCTTGAACTTGCTCTGGCTCGCGGCCCGAATGTGGGTGGAGCCGGAGCTGTGCGCGTACACCCACGCGGTCTTGCCGGACGCCCAGAGAATCGTCGCGGCTCCGGTCGAGTCCGTCAGGAACCAAGAGATCTGCGGCGTCGTCAACTCGGCACCGGTCGAATCGCGCAGCGTTGCGGTGAAGAAGTTGCTGTCGCCCTTGGCGAGCGTCATGCTCGTCGGCGCGAGCTCGATGCTCGCGACAGGATTGGATGGCGGCGTGTTGATCACCTGAATCGCTAGCGAATCCTGGAGCGCGCCGCTAGAGGCGACGATCCACGTGCTCCCGACACTCACCCCGAGCACCTGGATTTTGGAAAACGAGTCGGCGACGAAGCCCGAGTCCAGCATCACCGCCGCAACCGCCGGGTTGCGGCTCGTCCACGTCACCTGGGGGTTCGCTTCGGGAATGCCGCTCGAATCGCCGACGGCAGCGACGAGCATTGCTGTACCACCGAACCCCACGGAGGATGGTCCAGAAATGTGGATGAACGAGCCCTGGGCCTGCCGCTGGAGCGCGATGTTGACTTGTGTGGTGTTGCCGGCGGAAACCGGCACATTGGGCGTGACCGCGGCGGCGAGGCCGGGGAGATCAGGCTGCTCCGCCTGCACGATCCAGCTCCCCGCATCGATGAAGCTTACCTGGTAATGGCCCTGGGCATCGGTCCGGCCGGTGGCCACGACGTACCACGTACCTGAGAAACGGTTCGGATCGCCACCGAACACGGAGATGTCGGCGTTCTTGATCGGAGTGGGATTTCCCTCGATGTCCGGCCCGGTCACCGTCCCGGCGATCGATCCCGTCGCCGCGCCGATGACGGCCCGCAGCGTCGGCAACATGACAAAGTCGTAGTTGTTGGTGAAGTGGTAGAGGAAGCTGCGGCCCACGTCGAAGTCAATGACGATGTCGCCTCCCGTTGCCGCGACCGCTAGGGGACGCTCGACGAGGGCGTAGAGTGCCACTTCACCCGAGTGGGGATAGGGCCAGAAAACGGTAGCGTTCGATCCTCCGACGTACTTGATCGACGACTGGTCGACATTGATCGTCATGCGAATGGCGGAGTATTGGCCCGCGTCGATCGTGCCCTGACCTACGAAGGCCGTAGCACCTTGCTGCAAGGTGAGGAGGTCGAACGTTTTGTTGGGGATCGCGATTGTGACCCAGCTTCCGGTCTGGTTCGTCGTGTCGGAGCAGGTGCACACCTCGATCTTGCTCACGTAGATATTGACACTGCCTACAGTATCGAAAGGGAAAGGACCGTCGGTGATGAACACTTTGGTCGGGGAGATCGCCGGCGCATGCAGCGCGTCGTCCTGATAGCAGGCGACACCGGCGGTTCCGGCCAACAGGAATAGAGAGGCGAGCAACCGCTTCATGAAAGGCTCCAGGAGGTCACGGGGTCCAGAGCCCGATACCTCGACTCCCGCCCCACGAGTCACATCCGGCTCAAATGTGACTCCGGCAGGCGGCCCATGGGTATACCCAGCGGTGAGTGGTGACGCCGAGTTCGTGCGACGAGTGCGCGCCGGCGACCAGGCCGCGTACGCGGTCCTGGTGGCGCGCTATCGCGCGCGCCTCGGCCGCTATGCCGTGCATATGCTCGGCGACCGCGATGACGCCGAGGAGGCTTTGCAGGATACGTTTGTGCGCGCCTATCGCTCGATCTCCCGCTGCCACGACGATGCGCGATTCGGCGCCTGGTTGTTCGGCATCCTCGTCAACCGCTGCCGCACCGCGGGACGCCGCGCGGCGCGGCGGCAGCGGATGTTCGTACGGGACGACGCGTCGCTGGCACGCGCGGCAGCCGCGGAGCCGCCCGAGGCGCCGGACTGGGACTTCACCGTGCGGCGTGCGCTCGATCGGCTGGCGCCGGCGCTGCGCGAGGCGTTTCTGTTGAAGCACGTCGAAGAGCTGGAATACGACGAGATGGCGCAGCTCACCGGCGCCAAAGTGTCGGCTCTGAAGATGCGCGTGATGCGCGCCCGCGAGCAGCTGCGCGCCCTGTTGAGCGAGGTCGAACGTGTTTGAGCAAGACGACGAGGCTCTCGATCGCATGATCGACCGGCTGCGCGAGCCGGTCGAAATGGACCCACGGCTCGACGCCCGCGTGATGGCGCGCGTCGCTTCCCCGGGATTCGGTGCGCGCGCCGCGCTCGTCTGGGAATGGTTGCGCCGCCCCCGCGCCGTCGCGATCTCGCCCATCGCCGGCCTGGGGCTCGCGGCGGCTGCCGCCCTGCTGGTCTGGGCGCTCCCAGCACGTTCGCCGCAGACGGTGGCGCCGCCCGCTGCGGACGTCACGGCGGTGCAATTCGTCGTCGTGGCGCCCGGCGCCGCGTCGGTGTCGCTCGTCGGCGACTTCAACGACTGGGATGCCCGACTGACCCCGATGCGCGCCGACCGCGACGGCGGGCTCTGGACGGTCACCATTCCGCTGCCGGCGGGCCGGCACCGCTATGCGTTCCTCGTCAACGGGGCGCGCTGGCTGGCCGATCCTTCGGCGCCGCGGGCGCCGGACGATTTCGGGACGCCGAGCTCCGTCGTCACCGTGGGAGGCTGACGCATGACGACCGTGCACCGTGTATCGACACTCGCGCTCGCCGCGGCGGCGCTCTGGACCGGTGCCGCACGCGCTCAGGATCCGCGGCTCGCGCATCGCCTCGACAGCATCACGACAGTCGCTGTCGGCGCGCTGCTGGACTCGGCACGGACCGCCGGGCTCCCGGTCGAGCCGCTGGTGCAGCGGGCGCTCGAAGGCGCCGCGAAGCACGCCGAGGCCGACCGGATCGTCGCGGCGGTACGACGGCTGGCGGGAGAGCTGGGCGTGGCGCGAGCGGCGTTGGGGCGTGAGTCCTCTCCCGCCGAGCTCGATGCAGGCGCCAGTGCGTTGCGCGCCGGCGTTCGGCCCGAGGACCTGACGCTGCTGCGGCAGCGACGCACGCAGTCACTCACTGTGGCGCTCGCCGCCCTGACCGATCTGGTGGTTGGTGGGGTGCCGCCCGATTCCGCGGCCTCGGCCGTGCTGGCACTGGCCGCTCGCGCCCGCGACGACCAAATCGCGGACTTCCGGCGCGCCGTGGAGCGCGACATCGCGCTCGGGGCGACGCCCGCTGCGGCCGCTGCCGTCCGGGTCGACGCCACTCTGCACGAAGCCACCAACGCGGCAGCGAACCCGAATACCCCACGCAAACCGTGAACGTGTGACGATTCGCCCGTGAACCCCGGGCGCTCCGCGTGGGCGGTCACGGCCGTCGTGGCCTGCTCCCCCGCCGCCACCCC
>DATLVL010000294.1:0-11313 GCA_035577525.1 Gemmatimonadales bacterium
ATCCTGCTCGACGAAAAGGGCGGGCCCAACCACGTCGGGAATTTCTGCTTCGCGCCGGTTCACGCCGATACGCGCAGCGGCAAGCTGATCTACACCAACTCCTACTACTATATCGGGCACTTCTCGAAGTTCATCCACCCCGGCGCCCGCCGCATCATGGCCGTCGCGAGCCGCAGCATGCTGCTCACCACGGCGTTCCAGAATCCCGGCGGCACGGTGGTCGTCGTGGTCATGAACCCGACGGCGAAGGGCGGGGAGTACGACCTCACCGTGGGGACGTCGGCCATCAAGGTCAGCGCGCGGCCCCACTCGATCCAGACGGTGGTGTTCTAGCTTCGTCGAAATTGCGGCCGATGCTTGGGGGTAGATCAGCATCGCCTTCACCTCTGTATCCGGTCCAATCGGGAACACCGATCACACGGTGGCGTTGTCCGCTTCCGTGCGCCCCGCCCTGCGGGTGGTCCGTTGGATCATGTCGTAGCGTGCCGCGATCCGCAGATCCGCGTCGCCGATCAGCGGGAAGGTGACTCGATGGCCTTGCGTCTCCTCGATATCCGCGGCCTACCGGTGGTGGGACATGTAGGGATTGTCCTACCCGGCGCCTTCCACGTGAGAGAGTCCTCACGGAGGCTTCATGAACGTCGCAGCCCCGCGGCGGTTGTTTCATGAAGATGAAATCGGACCTCACTCGAGCCCCCGACCTCGCCGCCAAACGGGGCACTGGCCCGACGCGCAGCCAGCGGCCGGTGTACGTGGACCTCCTCCCTCCCTGCAACGCCGCCTGTCCGGCGGGCGAGAACATCCAGGCGTGGCTGGCCCTCGCCCAGGCGGGCCAGCACCGCGAGGCCTGGCTCCAGATCCTCGACGACAACCCACTCCCGGCGGTGCACGGCCGCGTCTGTTATCACCCCTGCGAGAAATCCTGTAATCGTGCGCAGCTCGACGAAACGGTGAGCATCCATTCGGTGGAGCGGTTCCTCGGGGATCGCGCGCTCGACGAGGGATGGACGCCCGACGTCGCCGCGCCGAGCGACAAGCGGGTTCTGATCGTCGGCGCGGGCCCGAGCGGGCTCTCGGCGGCCTATCACCTCGCGCGCTTCGGGCACGCGGTGGAGATCCGGGACGCCGGGGCCCAGGCCGGCGGCATGATGCATTTCGGGATTCCTGCGTATCGACTCCCGCGCGACGTCCTCGACGCCGAAGTGGAGCGCATTCGCGGGATGGGGATCACGATCACGCTCAACCACCGCGTGGAGAACCTCGAGCAGGAGTGGAGCGAGGGACATTTCGACGCAGTCTTCGCGGCCGTGGGCGCGCATCTCTCCAAGCGCGTGGACATTCCGGCAACCGACGCCGTCCGCATGCTCGATGCGTTGAGCTACCTGCGCGACGTCGATCGCGGCGCGCCGCCCAAGCTGGGCCGTCGCATCGCCATCTACGGCGGCGGCAACACCGCAATGGATGCGGCCCGCACGGCGCTGCGGCTGGGACACGAACCGCTCATCGTCTACCGGCGCGACTACGCGCACATGCCCGCCCTCCCCTTCGAAGCCGACGAAGCGATGGAGGAGGGCGTCAAGATTCACTGGCTGCGCAGTATCGCTGCCGTCACGGGCAGCACGATGCAAGTGGAGATCATGGAGATCGGAACGGACGGGAAGGCGTGCGGCACCGGCACCTATGAAACGCTGGAGGCCGACGCCGTCGTGCTCGCCGTGGGGCAGGACGCGGATACGCGGTTCATCGTCGGCATGCCCGGTGTCGTGTTGCAGCGCGACGGCACCGTGGAAGTCGACCAGCGCATGATGACCGGCCGCCCGGGGCTCTTCGCCGGCGGCGACATGGTGCCCGCGGAGCGCTCCGTCACGGTCGCCGTCGGCCATGGCAAGAAGGCCGCCCGACACATCGATGCTTGGCTCAAGAGCGGCACGTACGAGAAGACACCGGTGCGCGGCGACGCCACGTTCGACAAGCTGCGCCTTTGGTTCACACGCGATGTCGCCCAGCGCGCGCAGGAGCGGATGCCCCTCGCGGCTCGCCGCGAGAGCTTCGGCGAGGTCGTCCAGGGGCTGAGCGCCGACGAAGCGGTGTTCGAAGCGAAGCGCTGCCTCTCGTGCGGCAACTGCTTCGAATGTGACGCCTGCTTCGGCGCCTGCCCGGAGGACGCAATCACGAAGCTCGGAACCGGGCTCCGCTACCGGTTCGAATACGACCGCTGTACCGGTTGCGCCATCTGCTTCGAGCAGTGCCCCTGTCATGCCATCGAGATGCAACCTGAGCCGGCGGCTGCCACGTGACGGCGACCCTGGGTACCCCCGCGCACCGCGCGGCACGTCCCGGCACCGAGCCCGCCATCGCCATGACGGTGGACGGGAACGAGGCGTGCGCCAGCGTCGCCTACCGTCTCACCGAAGTCTGCGCGATCTACCCGATCACGCCGTCCTCCACCATGGCGGAGTTGGCGGATCAGTGGTCGAGTGAAGGGAAGCAGAACATCTGGGGATCGGTCCCCCAGGTCGTGGAGATGCAGAGCGAGGGTGGCGCCGCGGGCGCGCTGCACGGCGCCCTGCAGGCCGGCGCGCTGGGCACGACGTTCACGGCCTCCCAGGGTCTGCTCCTGATGATCCCCAACATGTACAAGATCGCCGGTGAGCTGACGAGCACGGTATTTCACGTGGCCGCGCGCTCCATTGCCGCACATGCCTTGAGCATCTTCGGCGATCATCAGGACGTGATGGCGGTCCGCCCCACCGGTTTCGCCCTGTTGGCTTCGGGCTCCGTGCAGGATGCCCACGATCTCGCGGCGATCGCCCAGATGGCCACACTCGAGGCCCGCGTGCCCTTCCTGCACTTCTTCGACGGGTTCCGGACCTCGCACGAGCTGTCGCGCATCTCCGGCCTGTCGGACGATGACCTGCGGGCGCTGATCGACGACGAATTGGTGCGGGCACACCGCGGGCGGGCCCTCAATCCCGACCATCCGTTCATTCGCGGCACGGCGCAGAACCCGGACGTGTACTTCCAGAGCCGCGAGGCCGCCAATTCGTTCTACGCGCGCACGCCGGAGGTCGTCGCGGGAGCGATGCAGCGTTTCGCCGCGCGCACCGGACGCGCCTACCGGCTGTTCGAGTACAGCGGCGCGCCCGACGCCGAGCGGGTCGTGGTGCTGATGGGCTCGAGCGGGGACACCGCCCGGGAGACGGTCGAGTGGCTCGTGGCCCGGGGCGAGCGCGTCGGCGTTCTCCAGGTGCGCCTCTACCGCCCGTTCTCGGCGGCGCACTTCCTCGCGGCCCTGCCGGAGACGACGCGCGCCATTGTCGTCCTCGACCGCACCAAAGAGAGCGGTGCCCTCGCCGAGCCGCTCTGCCTCGACGTCGTAGCGGCGCTGGCGGAAGCAGGCCGCGCCGTGCCGGTGATCGGCGGGCGATACGGTCTGTCGTCGAAGGAATTCACCCCGGGGATGGTCAAGGCGGTGCTCGACCAGCTGTCGGCCGCGCGCCCGCGCAATCACTTCGTGGTGGGTATTGACGACGATGTAGGGCGAACCAGTCTGGACTACGACCGAGGGGTGCGTACCGAGGCGGCCGACACCTTCGGCGCGGTGTTCTACGGTCTGGGAGCCGACGGCACCGTAGGCGCCAACAAGAACACCTGCAAGATTCTGGGCGATGAGGCGGGGCTCTCCGTGCAGGGGTATTTCGTCTATGATTCGAAGAAGTCCGGCTCGCGCACGGTATCCCATCTGCGCTTCGGCCGCACGCCGATCCGGTCCGCCTATCTGATCGACCAGGCGCAGTTCGTCGCGTGCCACCAGTTCGCCTTCGTGCGCTCGCTCGACCTGCTCGGTGTCGCCGCCCCCGGCGCCACCTTCCTGCTCAACAGTCCGCATGGACCCGAGGAGACCTGGCAGCGGCTGCCGCGCCCGATCCAGGAAGAGATCATCCGGAAAGGGCTCGCCTTCTGGGTGGTGGACGCCACCGCCGTGGCTCGCGAAGCAGGGATCGCCGGTCGCACCAACACCGTGTTGCAGACCTGCTTCTTCGCGATTTCGGGCGTGCTGCCGCGCGAGCAGGCGATCGAGAAGATCAAAGCCGCCATCAAGAAGACTTACGGCGCGAAGGGCGATGAAGTCGTGCGCAAGAACTTCGCCGCCGTGGACGCAACCATCGCCCGGTTGCGGCAAGTGCAGGTCCCCGAGCGCGCGACCAGCCGCATCGACTTCCTCCCGGTCGTGTCCACCCAGGCACCAGCGTTCGTCCGCCAGGTGACTGCTCCGATGCTGGCGGGGCGAGGCGATGCCCTGCCGGTCAGCGCCCTGCCGGTGGACGGCACCTATCCCAGCGCCACGTCGCGTTGGGAGAAGCGCAACATCTCCGACCTCGTCGCGGAGTGGGATCCCGACACCTGCATCCAGTGCGGCAACTGCGCGATGGTGTGCCCGCACGCAGTGATCCGCGCGGGCGTGCTGGAAGAAGCGCAGCTGACGGGGGCCCCCGCCGGGTTCCGCACCGCGCCGATCGACGAGCGCGGCTTCCCGTCCACGCGCTACACCCTGCAGGTGTACGTGGAGGACTGCACGGGGTGCGGCCTCTGCGTGGAAGTCTGCCCCGCGAAACAGCGCGAGGCCGCCGGGCGGCGCGCCATCAACCTCACCGAGCGGGAGCCGATTCTCGAGCGCGCGCGGACGAGTATCGCGTTCTTCGAGTCGCTGCCGGTGACCGACCGGGCGCACGTCGATTTCTCCACGGTACGGGGGACCCAATTCCTCGAACCGACGTTCGAGTTCTCCGGCGCCTGCGCCGGGTGCGGCGAGACGCCCTACCTCAGTCTCCTATCCCGCTTGTTTGGGGACCGGATGCTCGTCGCCAACGCCACGGGGTGCTCCTCCATCTACGGCGGTAACCTGCCGACCACCCCCTGGGCCACGAACGCCGAGGGACGCGGACCCGCGTGGTCGAACTCGCTGTTCGAGGACAACGCCGAGTTCGGGCTGGGCATGCGCCTCGCCGCCGACGGCCAGGTCACCCTGGCGTGCCGGCTGGCCGAGTCGCTGCGCGAGACCCTGGGGGACGAGCTGACCAGCGCCTTGATCGATGCACCGCAGCGCATCGAGCGCGACATCCGCGCGCAGCGCATGCGGGTCGCCGCCGCGCGCGAGCGTGTGCAGCCGCTCGCGGCCGCCGGCGACGAGCGCGCGCGCCACCTCCTGTCGGTACTCGACGGCATGGTGCGCCGCAGCGTCTGGATCGTGGGCGGCGACGGCTGGGCCTACGACATCGGATCAGGCGGCCTCGACCACGTGCTCGCGAGCGGCCGCGATGTCAACGTGCTGGTGCTCGATACCGAGGTGTACTCGAACACCGGGGGGCAGGCCTCGAAAGCGACGCCGCTCGCAGCGGTGGCGAAGTTCGCCGCAGCAGGCAAGACCACCGAGAAGAAGGACCTGGCGCTCCAGGCCATCGCCTACGGCAACGTCTACGTCGCCCGCGTCGCCCTCGGCGCCAATCCGCAACAGACCCTGCTCGCCCTGCGTGAAGCGGAGGCGTACCAGGGCCCGTCCCTGGTGCTCGCCTACAGCCACTGCATCGCGCACGGCTACGACCTGCGCATGGGCCTGGACCAGCAGCAACGGGCCGTGCACAGCGGCTACTGGCCGTTGGTGCGCTACAACCCCGAGCTGCGCCGCGGAGGGGAGAATCCGTTCACCCTCGACTCGCCGCGGCCAACCACGCGTTTCCAGGACTACGCCGAGCAGGAGCTGCGCTATCGGATGCTGGCACGGACCAATCCGCGCGAGGCGGGCCCCCTGCTCCAGCGCGCCGCGGAGGCAGTCGCGCGTCGCTGGAAGCTGTACGAAGACCTGGCGCGCTAGGAGGGATCATGCCCGCCCTGTCCACCACCTACCTGGGCCTGCCGCTCGCGCATCCCGTCGTGGCATCGGCCTCGCCGCTCGGCAGGACGCTCGACGGCGTGCGGTCGCTGGAGGACGGTGGGGCGGCGGCGATCGTCCTGGCTTCGCTGTTCGAGGAGCAGATCATCCGTGACAACGAGTCGTTCGCGCGCTACGCCGCGGCGGGCACGGAGAGCTTCGCGGAGTCGCTGTCCTACTTCCCGCCCGTCTCCGACGCCACCGTCGGCCCCGACGAGTACTTGAAGCTGGTCGCCGATGCGCGCGCGGCGGTGCACGTCCCCGTCATCGCCAGCCTGAACGGGGCAACGGAGCGCGGGTGGGTCGACTTCGCCACGTTGCTGGAGGCGGCCGGCGCACATGCGCTCGAGCTGAACATCTTCTATCTCCCGGTGAGCGCCGATGCGACCGGGCGGGCGGTAGAGGACCGCTACGTGCACGTGGTGCAGGCGGTGCGCAACGCCATCAGGATACCCCTGGCCGTAAAGCTCAGTCCCTACTTCAGCGCGTTCGGGGAGATGGCGGGCCGCCTCGTGAACGCGGGCGCCAATGGCCTTGTCCTCTTCAACCGGTTCTATCAACCCGACTTCGATCTCGACAAGCTCGAGGTCGTACCCAACCTCGAGCTCAGCACGCCGAACGAGATCCGACTGCCACTGCTCTGGATCGCCGTGCTGCGCGGCCGGATCAAGGCGTCCCTCGCCGCCACGAGCGGCGTCCACACCGCTGCCGAAGTCGTGAAATGCCTGCTCGCGGGGGCCGACGCGGTGATGACAACCTCCGCCGTGTTACGGAATGGCGTCTCGCACTTCCGCACACTCGTCGATGGATTGACCGGCTGGATGGAGGATCAGGGCTACGAGTCCGTCGCGCACCTGCAGGGGGCGATGAGCCAGCATAAGGTCGCCGATCCCGAGGCCTTCGAACGCGCAAACTACGTGCGCATTCTGCAGAGCTGGCACTGAACCGGTAGAGTTCAGCTCCCGCGCAGGGCGTTCACGATGTTGAGCCGTGCAGCGCGTATGGCCGGGAGAAATCCACCCACGATCCCCATGACCAGCGCGAAGATCAGCGCATATCCAATCACGAGCGGAGACAAAGCGAACCCGAATCCGATCTCCGAGAAGCTCGAGAAGTTCAACGTGGACACCCTCGCGAACGAGAGAAATCCCGCCAGCACCAATCCGGCCGCGCCACCGACGAGACCGAGGAGGATCGACTCGAGCAGGAACGCGCCGAGCACGCTGCGCCGCCGGAATCCAAGAGCGCGCAGCGTGCCGACTTCCACGACGCGATTCGCCACGGCGGCGTACATCGTGATCATCGCCCCGATCATCGCTCCGATGGAGAAGATCACAGTGATCGTGATGCCGAGCGCTTTGATGAACTTGCCCAGGTTCTGCGATTGCTCGCGGTAGAAATCACGCTCCCGCTTGGGCTCGACGTATTGCGTGCGCGGATCGGCGTTGAGCCGCGCCTGCAGCGCCGCGAACTGACCGGGATCGCGCAGCCGGAAGGTCAGCGAGGAATAGGTCGGACGCCCGAAGGCCTGCATGACCTGGTCGGCGTCGGCCCAGATCTCGGAATCGAAGCCCGTGCCGCCGGCGTCGAAGGAGCCGACCACGGTCCACTTGTCTCCCCCGAACGGCACGATGCTGCCCAGCGCGATACCGTCGAAGTGCGACATGATGCTCTGCCCCACGACGATCTCGTGCGTCCCGAACGTGAACATGCGTCCCTGCGTGACATGGACGGACTGGCGTAGCTCCACGCCGTGCGGCGACGTCCCCCGCACGGTGATGTTCCCCATCGCGTGGCTGCCCTTCTTGTTCAAGTTGATCACGAGATTCACTTCGCGCGCCAGCAGTGGCCGGCCATCGGCCGCCGGGGCGACCTCGGGGGCCGTCTCGAGGATCTCGGCGGTGTTGCGGTCCACTTGGCTCACGAGCTCGCTGCCGGCTGACTTCCGCAGCACGATCACGTTGTCCGTGGCGCCGGTGTCGACGAGCGTATTCTGCAGACCCTGCGCCAGCATTAGCACGCCTGCGAATACGAACACGACGAGGGTGAGGCCCGAGAGGGTGAGAAGGGTGGTGAGCCGCCGCGCCCAGAGACTGCGCCAGATGTACGAGAACGGAATTTTCATCGCCTATCCGATGGTACGCAGACCGGCGACGATCGGGAGTCGCACGGCGCGTATCGTTGGGAGCGCCGCGGCAGCGAGCCCGCTGACCGCTGCCACGCCGAGCACGAGCACGGCGGTGAACGCCGATACTCCGATCACCGGGAAAAAGGCGGAGAACCACTGCTTGACGCCCTGAACCATGGGATAGATCAGGAGGAGACCGAGGACGCCACCCGCAATGCCGATGACGAGTGCTTCGCCGAGAATGAACGTCGCGATGTGACGGCCGGTGAAGCCGAGGGTTTTCAGAATGGCGTACTCGCGGGTGCGCTCCCGCACCGCCATCACGATGGTGTTGGCGAGGACGAGCAGGATGATGCCGATGATCACGAACGAGACCACTTGCAGCGATGTGATGATGGTGCTCGACATCGACACGAATCCCTGCTGAAAGGCCTTTTCGCTCTCGGTCTTTGTGGGTGCCTGGGAGTTGGTGAAGGCGGTGTCGATCGTGGCCGAGACGGTCGGCATCTGGCCGGCGTCGGCGACCTTCAGGACGTACCACCCCACCTCCACGTTGCGACCCGGCTCGCGCTGCTTCACCTGCTGGTCGAGATAATCCCACTGGAAGAACATCTGACGCTGGTCCACGGAAGGATCCTTCCCCGTGTAGATGCCGCGCACTACGAATTCCCAACGCCCGGGAAAGATGTCCCCGTCCATCGTGATAACGTCCCCCAGCTTGAACCCCTTCTCCGTGGCGAGCTTCTGGCCGATGATGCACGCGTTCCGCTCGCGCTGAAACGACGCAAACTGATCGGGCGGAACGATGTACTCCGGATACAGTGCGAAGAACGACGTCGGGTCCACTGCGAACCGCGCCCAGAAATTCTTGAAGTCATTGCTGTTGCCGTAGACGCCGCCGAACCAGTTCGCCCACGATACGCCCGAGACTCCCGCCACGCGCTGCAGCTGTTGCAGATCGGTAATCGGCAGTGGGAAGATGAAGGAGACGCGGTTGCGCACGATCATGCGGTTCACGGAGGCGTTCTTGACCCCGGCGTTCCACGCCCCGATGACTGTGCGCAGCAGGCCGAACGCCATCACGGCCGTGGCGATGCCAGCGATCGTCAGAAGCGAGCGCAAGCGGTGCCGGAAGGCGTTACGGAAAATGATCGAAATGATCTTCATGGCGCCCCCTATTGCAGCACGCCTTTGTCGAGATGGCGCACCGTATGCGCCCGCTCGGCGGCGTGCGGATCGTGGGTGACCATCACGATCGTCTTCTTGAATTCCTTGTTGAGCCGGTCGAGCAGCGTCAGCACCTCGTCCGCCGACTTGCGATCGAGGTCCCCGGTCGGCTCGTCGGCGACGAGAATCGTAGGATCGGCTGCGAGCGCCCGCGCGATCGCGACCCGCTGCTCCTGACCGCCCGAGAGCTGCCGCGGGTAGTGGCTCATTCGGTCGGCCAAACCCACGAGCGCCAGAGCCGTCTGGACGTGCTCCTTGCGCTGCGCCTTGGAGAGCGGGGCGAGCAACAGCGGCAGCTCCACGTTTTCATAGGCGGTCAGCACGGGGATCAGGTTGTAGAACTGGAATACGAACCCGATGTGCGTCGACCGCCACTTGGCGAGCTGCGACTCGGAGAGCTGCGCCACATCGGTGCCGGCGACCGTGACGCTTCCCGCATCGGGCCGATCGATCCCCGCGATCAGGTTCAAGAGCGTAGTCTTGCCCGAGCCCGACGGGCCCATGAGCCCCAGGAATTCGCCCTCCGGGACGTCGAGCGAAATGTTCTCGAGCACCGGCACGGCATTGCTGTCGCGCCGGTACGATTTGGACACACCGCGGATCTGGACGATTGGTCCCGCCACTGGTCCATCCTCGTTCAAGGTGCTTTGACTTTGACGCCGCGCTGCAGCCGGTCGCTCACGCTGTCGACCACCTGTGTGCCCACGGCGAGGCCCTGCAACACCGCCACGCCCTGCCCCACCCTCCGGCCGACGACCACCGGAATTTCCACGGCGTGCCCCGCCGTCACCGTGTACACCACACTGTGCCCGCCGCGCAGCGCGACCGCGCCAGCGGGAATCGTGAGCAGCGGTGTCGTGTCGGTCTTGGCCGCGGCATCGGTGCGCGGCAGAAAGTGAACCTTGGCACTCATTTCGGGCAACACCCGGGCGTCATACTTGTTGAACGCGACCTTCACCTGCACCGTCGCTTTAGCGCGGTCGGCCGTGGGCACGATCTTCGCCACGCTGCCGGGATAGCGCACGTCGGGGTAGGCGTCGAGCACGATCTCGCACGGCGCACCGACGAACACCTGCTCGATGTTCGATTCAGAGACATCCACCTCGACCTGCAGCGAGGTCAGGTCGGCGAGCGTCACGACCGCCGCCTTGGACAGCGCGCCGCCCGCGAGCGGCGCCACCACCTCGCCGACGTCGGCGTTCTTCGTGAGGACGGTGCCGGCGAACGGGGCGCGAATCACCGTGTTCTCGAGCGCGACCTGCGCGGCGGCGAGACTCGCCTTGGCGACGTCGATCGTTGCCGTCACTCGGGCGTAGCGCGCCTCCGCCGCGTCGAACGCTGCCTGCGTGCTGAGGTTCGAGTCGAGCAGCTGCTTCTCCCTCTCCATCGAGCGCCGCGCGTCTTGCAGGTCGGCCACGCCGAGCTGCACGTTGGCCTGCGCCTGGGCCACGAGGGCCTGGACGTCGCCATTCTCAATCCGCGCGATGACCTGTCCCTCCCGCACGCGGTCCCCTTCGACCACGCCGAGGTAGACGAGGCGCCCCGTGGCCTTCGATGCGACCGCCGCCTTGCGCTGGGCGACGACGTAGCCGCTGGCGATCACCACCGAGGAGGCCTGCGCGGGCGAGATCAAGACGGCGGGGACCAGACGGACGGGGATGGCGCCACCGATCGAGCGGGACACGAGCCATGCCCCGACCACCAGCACGATGAGCGCCTGCGCGGCGATCAGCAGCCAGCGCCGCCCACCCCGCCCGCCCTGAGAAGTGGACGGGGAGGTGCGGTCGATTTTCAGGGCGCCGAGATCGGCGCTGCGCGCGTCCATGCGCGGAAAGCTACACGCATGGGGCTCGCAAGGAGGAGCCTCGCCTTAGGGGAAGTGGACCAGGCAGCCGCCGTTGCCGCTGTTCACCCAGTTGCGCTGCACGAGGTAGTCGTTCCCGCCGAGATTCATGTTGGCCACGGATCCGTTCGACGTCGTGTAGGTCTGGCCGAACGTCCACGCGCACTTGTCGGCGTTCTCTTCAGC
>DATLVL010000295.1:0-2733 GCA_035577525.1 Gemmatimonadales bacterium
CTCGGCTGTCGCGACGTGGCGTTTCTCGGGAGCGAGACTCATCCCGTGGTGTGGGGCGTGGGGCCCGAGGTCCCCGGTGCGCCGACGCTGCTGATCTATGGGCACTATGACGTGCAGCCGCCCGATCCGTTGAACGAATGGACGGCGCCGCCGTTCGAGCCCTCGGTGCGCGACGGCCGCATCTACGCCCGCGGCGCGGCGGACGATAAGGGACAGGTCTTCTGTCTGTTGCGCGCCATGGAAGTGTCCGGCACGCCTCCCGTCAATCTGCGCTTCCTGATCGAAGGCGAGGAGGAGTACGGCAGCAAGGTGCTGTTCGACCTGCTGCGCCGCGAGCCGGAACGCACGCGCGCCGACGTGGCGCTCGTCGCCGACATGTCGTATGTCGCGCCCGGATGGCCGGCCGTCTACACCACGCTGCGCGGCATGTGCTACGCCGAGATCACTGTTCGCACTGCCAAGCACGATTTGCACTCCGGCGAATACGGCGGCGCCGCGCCCAACGCGCACGAAGAGCTGTGCCGCCTGCTCTCGCGGCTCAAGGGAACGGACGGGAAGATCAACATTCCCGGGCTCTATGGCGCGGTGAAGGCCCCGAGCGCCCGCGAGCGGGCCCTGTGGAAACGGCTCCCCTTTCGGGAAAAGGAGTTCCTGCATCGGCGTGTGCAGGCGAAGGCGCTCACCGGGCTCAAGGGTCGCTCGGTGTTTGAGCGCCTCTGGGCGCTACCGACGTTCGAGATCCACGGGATCACGGGCGGGTTTACGGGCGTGGGAGCGAAGACCGTGATCCCCGCCGAAGCCACGGCCAAGGTCAGCCTCCGCCTCGTCCCCAACCAGAAGATGAAGACGGTGGAGCGGCAGCTGGCGGCCACGGTCAAGCGGCTCGTCCCGAAGTACGTCACGGTCACCGTGCGCTTCCTGCACGGCGCCGATCCCGCCCAGGTGCGCATCGATCACCCCGCGTTCCAGCTGCTCGATCGCGCCTTTCACGAGGTGGTAGGGCGGGGCATCGTTGCGGCGCGGGCCGGCGGCTCGATTCCCGTCGTACCGGCGCTGGGCCGGCAGGGCGCGCCGGTACTCCTGACGGGCATCGGACTTCCCGACGACCGGCTGCACGCTCCCGATGAGAAGCTCGACCTGCAGCAGTTGTGGGATGGCGTCCGTGTGTTTCAGCGCTTCTTCGAGCTGCTGGGGCAGAGCGGGAAGCCGTAGCTTCGGTTTTCCTTCGTGACCGAGTGCACATCGGGCGGGCTCGGTCGTCTCTCATATTGCTCCCATGCACCGCCCTTTGATTCTCGCCGGCGTCGGCTACCTGGTTGTGTGCGCGTTCGTGGCGATCCGCCACGAGCCGAAGCCCGTGCCGACTCCACCCCCGGCTCCGCCGCTCACACCCGCAGTGTCGAGCTTCGACGGCCCTGCCGCGGAGTGGTTCGCGGCGATGAAGCCGTTTTGCAACGCCGTGGAAGTCGAGGTCATGCAGGGACGGCACCCCGCGCCGCCAGGGGTGGAGGGTCAGGCGTACAGCGCCGCCTGTTTCGCGCTGGGTGGCCGGATCGCCCATGCCGAGACCGTCATCGATCATCTGCTTCCGGAGCAGCGCGCTCGAGCAGCGGGGGTCGTGTTCAACGTCGGCCACCCGATCGCCGATGCCGGGGACGACGCGTCCGCCGGGCCGATCATGGAGCTCGTGCTCGACTACTGGCCCGACCACTACATGGCCCTCTACCACGCCGGGATGTCGGAGTACGCTTTGGGGAAGCCGGACCTGGCCCGGCAGCACCTGACGTCCTTCCTGCTGTACTACCGCGAGGACGACGGCTGGACCCATAACGCGCGGGACGTCCTCGCGCGTCTCCAGTAGTGACTGAATCGACGTACCTCGCGAAGGGAACGCTGCTCCAGAATCGATACGAGATCCTGGAGGAGATCGGCCGTGGCGGCTATTCCGTCGTCTACCGCGCCCGCGATCGCCGCGTCGGCGGTGACGTCGCCATCAAGCTGCTCGTGCCGCCGCCGGCCGCCGCGCGCCTGGCCCGCGAGCGGCTGCGCCGCGAGGTGCAGGCCGTGCGGCAGCTCAGTCACCCCGGCATCGTCCAGGTCTTCGATGTCGCGGAAGACGGTCCGTGGGGGTTCGTCGTCATGGAATACGTGGCGGGGCCCGATCTCGCCGTACGGGTTCGCGACACCGGCCCGCTCGACGCGGCATCCGTCGCACGCCTGGGGCGCGAGGTCGCGGACGCCCTGGCGGTCGCGCATCGGCGCGGCATCCTGCATCGCGACGTCAAGCCGCAGAACATTCTGCTCGCGCCGGATGGGCGAGCCCGCCTCACGGATTTTGGATCGGCCCGGCTGGCGGGGATGGTGACACTGACACAGACCGGCGGGCTGGTGGGGACGCTCGACTATGCCGCACCGGAGGTGCTCGCGGGCGCCCGGGCCGACGCACGATCCGAAGTGTACGCGCTCGGCGTCACGCTCTTCTACGCGCTCACGGGCACGCTGCCGCCGCGCTCGGGTCGTGGGTCCGCGCCTGCGCCAGGGGAGGGCCTCCACCCCGCCAGCCGCCGCGCCGAAGTGCCCCTGTGGCTCGATCAGGCGGTGGCGCGTGCCACGGCCGCCGATCCGGCGGAGCGGTATCCGTCGCTCGGTCTGTTCTCCGCCGCGCTCGCCCCCGACGCGGAAGCCGAGCTCGGCGTGGCCCCGCCGCGATCGAGCTGCGTGATGTGCGGCGCG
>DATLVL010000296.1:0-2801 GCA_035577525.1 Gemmatimonadales bacterium
CAGGAGGATCGCGTTCGACTTGACGCTCCCCACAGCCGCCCAGGCGAAGCGCAGGTCGTCCCATTCAGATGCGCTGGGGGACCGCTTCGTCACCACCTTCCAGGCGGATTCGTTCGACACGTCGGCCGGCCGCGGCCGCTCCTGGGCCAGAAAGCCGCCGCGCACACGCTTGAAATCGAGGGACGCCCGGGCATCGGGGAGGGGCAGCTCCACCACGCGCAGGTTCTTCTTCTGAGAAAACACCGCCACGGCAGCGGCCGCGAATTTCGGCGCGACCACCACTTCCACGAACAGGTCCGCCATCGCCTGGGCGGCGTCCTGGTCGACGGTCGTGTTGAAGGCGATCACGGAGCCGAACGCCGACGTCGGATCGGCGGCGAGTGCCTTGGTGTACGCGTCGCGGCAGGAGCTCCCCAGCGCGATGCCGCAGGGCGTCGTGTGCTTGATGATCGCGCAGGCGGTACCGCTCGTCCACGGTGACACCGCCATTAAGCTTGCGTCGACGTCGAGCAGATTGTTGAATGACAGTTCCTTGCCGTGCAGCTGGCGCAGCTCGCGCATCCCGGGCTCCCCGGTGACGTAGAGGGCGGCGTGCTGCTGCGGATTCTCGCCGTAGCGCAGGCTTTGCGCGCGATCGAGCACCAGGGCGAGCCGGGCAGGGAGCTCGTCGTCGCTGCGCGACAAGTAGCCTGTGATCGCGGCGTCGTACGCCGCCGTATGCGCGAAGACCTTGGCCGCGAGCGCGCGGCGTCGCTCCGCGGGGACGGCGCCGGCGCGCAAATCGGCCAGCACCGTTTCATAGTCCGCCGGATCGACGATCACCACCACATCGGCATGGTTCTTCGCCGCTGAGCGCAGCATCGAGGGCCCGCCGATGTCGATCTGCTCGATCACTTCGTGATCCGCGACACCGGGGCGGGCGGCGGTTTCCTGGAACGGATAGAGGTTGACGGCGACGAGATCGATCGGCGTGATGTCGTGCTGCTTGAGGGAAGCACGGTCCCCGGGATGCGCGCGGCGCGCGAGCAGGCCGCCGTGCACCTTGGGATGCAGCGTCTTGACCCGGCCATCCATCATCTCGGGGAACCCGGTCACTTCCTCGATCGGGATCACCGGCACCTGCTCTTTGCGCAGCGCTTCGGCGGTGCCGCCGGTGGAGACGATCTCCCAGCCCAGCGTGCAAAGCCCGCGCGCGAACGCGACGAGACCGCGCTTGTCCGAGACCGACAGCAGCGCTCTCACCAGTCCTCGGCAACTGCGCGGACCAGGTCGCCTAGACTCACGAGATCCTTCAAGTCGATCACCTCTGCCGGCGAGTGCGAGTAGCGCAGCGGCCATCCCATCGCCACGTCGATGACGCCATAGGGAACGAACATCGAGCCGTCGTTGCCGCCGTTAGTGGTGCCGTACTGCAGCGCGATTCCGCGGCTGCGCGCCACGCGCAGCAGCGTGTCGAGCTGCGCCAGCGGTGTCACGGAGGAGTTGTCGAGCGCGCGCGCCACGGCGCCGCGCCCCAATGGGGCAGCGGCGAAATTCGTCGGTTCGAGCGGCGAGTCGGCGGAGACGAAGGTATCGATGGCGTGCACCCGGGCGGTCGACGTGCCGAGTGCCGCCGCGGCGGCCTTGGCGCCCTCGAGTCCGATCTCTTCGCGCGTACTAAAGATGAAGACGACTGTGTGTCGCAGCTTGGTGCGGTCGAGGTGCCGCAGCGCCAGAATGAAAGCGGCGTCCCCGACGCGGTCGTCGAACGAGCGGCCGGTGGCGCGCGTTCCGGCCAGCCGGACGAACTGCTTCGGCATCGTCACCGTCTGCCCGGGGGCGACGCCCAGCGCACTCGCGTCGGCAGCGGTGGTGACGCCGACGCTCGCGCGGATGGCGGGGGGTGTGCGCGTCGTACTTCCCGAATTGCGCGGCAGAAACACACCCGTGACGTCTCGCTTGGCACCGTGCACCAACGCCGGCTTTCCCTCGAAGAGGGAGGGGAAGAAGCCGCCGCGCATCGTGAGCGCGAGCGTGCCGTCCCCACGAATCGAGTCCACCCGGAATCCGATTTCATCCATGTGGGCCACGAACACGACGAGCGGATCGCCGGTCCCGACCCTCACCCACAGGTTGCCGGCCGTATCCGTTTCCTGTTTCGCCCACGAGGGCAGCAACATCGACACGACATCCCGGACCGGTCCTTCCGAGCCTGAAACGCCGTAGGCTTCGACGAGCGGTCGGATTATGGTCTCCGCTTCGGCGAGGCGGCCGATCGGCGCGGGAGGCAGCGCCACAGGTCGTGGCCGGAGCGGCGTCACCGTGGCGGGCACGGTCCCGGCGTCGGGGCCGAGCCATGTGCGCAACGCCGTGGCCTCGCTCTGCATGGCGTCGAGTGACACCGTCTCGACCGCCGTTTCGTCGAACGACGCCGGTACCGTCGCTTCCTTTGTCTCGGCAAACGGCCCGTGCAGCGCCGCGAGCGCTGCCACACCGGGACGCCCCGCCTGCAGCGTCTGGACGGCGAAGCCGACGACGACCGTTCCCTGAACTCTGGGGCTTCCCGAGGCGGCGGCCAGCAACGCGGCGCAGGCGGCGCGGCGTCCCACGAACGGACCGGCGATCAAGCCGTCGTTCGGTCCGTAGCGTGTCGGGCGCTTCGTAAGGGCCACGGGAGAAAGCAGCAGGATGCCGAGTGCCTCGGCCTGCGCGCGCGACGTCGCCCCGACATCGACCCAGGCGTCGTCGACCGTGAACGGCTGATCGGCGGCGGCCGCGCGCCCGCGTGTGAGATGCACCGAGCGCACCGCGACGACGCCGGG
>DATLVL010000297.1:0-12064 GCA_035577525.1 Gemmatimonadales bacterium
CGGCACCTCTATGCCGTGCCGCGCCAGGGCGGGTCGCCGACGCTGATCACGCGCGGCCAGTTCGACGTGATTTCCGTCGCTGCCGTCGACGAGCCGGGGGGGTGGGTCTACTATATCGCCTCGCCCGACAACGCCACGCAGCGCTATCTCTATCGCGCGCGGCTCGACGGGAGCGGCGCCGCCGAGCGGATCACGCCGGTGACCGCGTCCGGGACGCACGATTACGATGTGTCGCCCGATGCGCACTGGGCGGTGCACCGCACGTCGCGGTTCGATGCGCCTCCAGTGACGGACCTGGTGCGCCTGCCGTCCCACCAGGTGGCGCGGACCCTTGTGGACAATACCGCGCTGCGGACGGCCATCGACTCTCTGCACGAGCAGCCCGTAGAATTCTTCAAGGTCAAGGTCGGCGATAAGGTGACGCTCGACGGCTGGATGATCCGGCCGCGCAGTTTCGATTCCACCAAGACGTACCCGCTGCTGATGTACGTCTACGGCGAGCCGGCCGGACAAACGGTGCGGGACGCGTGGTCCGGTCAGCAGGGACTGTGGCACCGCATGCTCGCCGACCAGGGCTACGTTGTGGCGAGCGTCGACAACCGCGGCACGCCGGCACCCCGCGGCCGGGCATGGCGCAAGGTCGTGTACGGGCAGATCGGTGTGTTATCGAGCCGAGAGCAGGCGGACGCGGTGCGTGCGCTGACGCGCTCGCGCTCCTACCTGGATTCTACCCGGGTGGGGATCTGGGGGTGGAGCGGCGGCGGATCGAGCACGTTGCAGGCGATGTTCCGCTACTCCGACGTCTACGCCGTCGGCATGGCGGTCGCCCCAGTCCCCGACGAGCGCCTGTACGACACGATCTATCAGGAGCGCTACATGGGGCTCCCGTCGGAGAACGGCGAAGGCTACCGGCTCGCTTCGGCGATCACACACGCCGACGGCCTGCAGGGGCACCTGCTGCTGGTGCACGGCTCGGGCGATGACAACGTGCACTACCAGGGCTCGGAGCGGCTCGCCAACCGGCTCGTGTCGCTCGGCAAGCAGTTCGACTTCATGGTGTATCCCAACCGCTCGCACTGCATCTGCGAGGGGCGCGGCACGACCTTGCATATCTACACGCTGCTCACTCGATACTTGTTGGAGCACCTGCCGTCGGGACCGCGGTAAGCTTGGCGGTTGGAAAAAAACGTCTGACCAGTTGACGGTCGAGTGGAGGGGGCGCCGGACGCGTTCGCCGCGGGGACGCTCGGGCACGGGACCAACGGGACGGTCAATGATGAGCCACGGAACTCACTGTTCCGGCCGTGCGCCCCCGCGGCGCGGCGTCCCCGCGCCCCCTCCACTCGACCGTTCGTAACTGTTTCCAAACCAGACGAATGCCCCAAGCCCGATCCACACCGCAAATGCGATCCACTCTGCCGCGCTGAAGCTTCCTGGAATGCTCGGCAACAGCTTCATCACGACAATCGCGACGCTCACTGTTGTGCCCACGATCCCGAACCAGGCGGTCTTGCCCGCACGCCGTCGGCGCACGATCAGCGCGATGCAGGCGGCGCACCAGCCGAGGCCCGCCGCGAGTGATCCGACTTCCGTAATCGGGATCAGCACGGCGTCGCCGAGGCACGCGGCGAGGACGGTGACGAGCGCGAGACTGGTGACGGCGACGGCGGGCGTGCCGAAACGTGGGTGTACGCGTCCCAGGGCTTGTGGCGCGAGGTTGCGGCGTCCCAGGGCGAAGAGCAGGCGCGTCGCCGCGACGAAGTTGCCGTTGAAGACCTTGATCAGAGAGAGCAGCGCCCCGGCGATGATCAGCCGGGCGATCGCGGTGGAGCCGAACGCTCGTGCGAACACGGTATCGGGTCCCAATCTCTGATCGACGAGCTCGTGCCACGGTGACACCAGCGCGGTGGCGATGATGACGACTACGTAGAACACGGCCGCACCGACCACGGCCTGGGTCATCGCTCGGCCGAAGCTGCTGGGATCGAAACCGGGCCGCGCTTCTTCCGCGGCCTTGCCGATCGATTCGAATCCCGTCATGAAGTAAGGGACGATCTGCAACACAAGCAGCGTCGACACGAATGCGCCGCCGGTGCCGGGCCGGGCGAACAGGGGCGGTAATCCGGCCGGGTTCCCGCGCAGTAGTCCGAGAGCGACGAAAACGGCGACGCAGGCCAGGAGCCCGATCGTGGTCGCCGTCTGCAGCCGCCCGCTCGAGCGGATGCCGCGATAGTTGATGTAACCGATCAGGCCTGTCAGGCAGACACCGACAGCGAGGCGGGGCGCATAGATCGTCCGCCCGGCCACGTTGTAGAGGGCCACGTGGTTGATCCCGGGGATGAGACGGGCGAGGAGGTTGCCTATGGCAACGGCTTCCCAGGGGCAGACGATGGCGTAGGCGAGCACCATCACCCATCCGGCCCCGAAGCTCACGACCGGGGGGAGCACTCCCTCGGTGTAGGCCACTTCTCCGGAGGCATCCGGGAGTTCCCGAACCAGGGCACCGTAGACCCGGGCGACAGGGAGGAGGCAAAGGCCGCCGGCGGTAAAGGCGAGCACAGCTCCGGCAGGGCCGCCGCGGCCCAGCCAGTCCCCCATGACGACCAGCCACCCGACGCCCACCATGCTGCCGAAGCCGAAGCTGAAGTAGTCGAGGCCGGAGAGGGCGCGCCGCAGTGCCGCCTGGGTCACGGGTCCAATGTAACTCGTTCCTGCTGTTTCCCTTGCGTTCATCGCGACGTGCGGTTAAGCTATGAGTCTGTAAAGTTTGAGGACCGCCAGCTGACGTAGCTCAACTGGTAGAGCAGCTGATTTGTAATCAGCAGGCTAAGGGTTCGAGTCCCTTCGTCAGCTCACGAAGCTGGACGCGGAGATCGCAACTCGATCGCGCTGCAGCGCACAATCCACCCCGCGGGGCTCACGCGGGGTGCGTCGTCAGTGGGGGAGAGAAACGCCGAGCCGAGGCGAGTCGGCAGGGGACCTGGTGGGGTGCCCGAGCGGTCAAAGGGAGCAGACTGTAAATCTGCCGGCTTCGGCCTACGAAGGTTCGAATCCTTCCCCCACCACTGGGGCGCGCGGGGCGCGCGGGCGTAGCTCAGTTGGTAGAGCATCAGCCTTCCAAGCTGAGGGTCGCGGGTTCGAACCCCGTCGCCCGCTCTGTTGGGATGGACCGGCGGTCGGGAGGCCGCTCGCGTAGCTCAGTCGGTAGAGCGCGTCCTTGGTAAGGACGAGGTCAGCGGTTCAATCCCGCTCGCGAGCTCTGGGAACTGATGACTGTTATTGATGAGGCGTCATCGGTTGTCGGTCATCGGTAGCACTGACAACCGAGTACCGGATACTGAGGACGATGATCAATGGCCAAGGCGAAATTTGAGCGTAACAAGCCCCACGTGAACGTCGGCACCATCGGCCACGTGGATCACGGTAAGACGACCCTGACGGCCGCGCTGACCAAAGTGGCGTCGGACAAGGGGTGGGGCACGACCTACATCAGCTACGACCAGGTGGCGAAGGCGTCGGAGAGCCAGGGCCGCCGCGATCCGACCAAGATCCTGACGATCGCGACGAGCCATGTGGAGTACTCGACGCCCAACCGCCATTACGCGCACGTCGACTGCCCCGGGCACGCCGACTACGTGAAGAACATGATCACGGGCGCGGCTCAGATGGACGGGGCGATCCTGGTGGTGAGCGCGGTGGACGGGCCGATGCCGCAGACGCGCGAGCACATTCTGCTGGCGCGGCAGGTGAACGTGCCCTACATCGTGGTCTTTTTGAACAAGTGCGACGTGGTGGACGACCCGGAGCTGCTGGACCTGGTGGAGCTGGAGGTGCGGGAGCTGCTCTCCTCCTACGAGTTCCCCGGGGACCAGATCCCGGTGATCCGCGGCTCGGCCTTGAAGGCGATCGAAGGGGATGCGAAGTGGGTCCCGAAGATCGAGGAGCTTTTGGCCGCGCTCGACAGCTACGTGCCGGTGCCGCAGCGCGAAGTGGACAAGCCGTTCCTGATGCCGGTGGAAGACGTGTTCTCGATCACCGGCCGCGGCACGGTGGCGACGGGGCGGATCGACCGCGGCAAGATCAAGGTGCAGGACGAGGTGGAGATGGTGGGGTTCGGGACGGACAAGAAGGCCGTGGTGACGGGGGTCGAGATGTTCCGCAAGCTGCTCGATGAGGGGCAGGCGGGGGACAACGTGGGCCTGCTGCTGCGCGGGGTGGAGAAGACGGAGATCGAGCGCGGCATGGTGTTGGCGAAGCAGGGCTCGATCACGCCGCACACGGCGTTCGATTCCGAGGTGTACGTGCTGACGAAGGAAGAGGGCGGGCGGCATACGCCGTTCTTCAAGGGGTACCGGCCGCAGTTCTACTTCCGCACGACGGACGTGACGGGGTCGGTGGAGCTGCCGGCGGGGGTGGAGATGGTGATGCCGGGCGACAACACGAAGATGGCGATCGAGCTGATCACGCCGATCGCGATGGAAGAGGGGTTGCGGTTCGCGATCCGTGAGGGCGGCCGGACCGTCGGCGCGGGTGTGGTGACGAAGATCAAGAAATAAGGCGACGACCGATAACGAGGTTTCTATGGCGAGCAAGATCCGAATTCGTCTGAAGGCATTCGACCACGCCCTGATCGATCAGGCGGCGGCCGACATCGTGCGCACGGCGGAAAAGACGGGCGCGCAGGTGTCGGGTCCGATTCCGCTGCCGACCAAGCGGCAGATGTGGACGGTGCTGCGCAGTCCGCACATCGACAAGAAGAGCCGCGAGCAGTTCGAGCTGAAGACGCACAAGCGGCTGATCGACATCATGGACTCGCGGGCCCAGACGGTGGACGCGTTGACGAAGCTCGATCTGCCAGCCGGTGTCGACGTCGAAATTAAGGTCGGATAAAGAGACCGACGACCGATGACTGATAACGACGTTCTCGGTCATCGGTAATCGGCAAAGGCAAGGAACATGAACGCTCTTATTGGCCGCAAGCTCGGGATGACCCGCCTCTTCGTGGAAGACGGCGCGCACGTGCCCGTCACCGTGATCGCGGCCGGGCCCTGCCCGGTCGTCCAGGTCGCCGGCGACCGCGTGCAGCTCGGCTTCGAGACGAAGAAGGCGAAGCGCACCCTGAAGGCGGAGGCCGGGCACGTGAAGGCGGCGGGCCTCGAAGGCGTGCCGCGCCGGCTCGAGAGTTTCCCGCTCAGCGGTGAAGCGCCGAAACCCGGCGAGCAGGTGACGGTGGCCATCTTCGCCGCCGGCGAGCGGGTGAAGGTGTCCGGCGTGACGAAGGGCAAAGGGTTTCAGGGAGTCGTGCACCGCTACCATTTCGGCGGCGGGCCCAACTCACACGGCAACACGCGCCACCGCAAGCCGGGCTCGATCGCGCCGGGCACCGATCCGTCCCGCATCATCAAGGGCAAGCGGATGCCGGGCCACATGGGGGCCCGCAACTTCACCGAGCTGGGCCTGATCGTGGTACGCGTGGATGCGGAGCGCAACCTGCTGTTCGTGCGCGGCGCCGTGCCCGGGCCGGTCAACGGTTTTGTGACGATTCGCAAGCAGGGTGGGAGGAGCCGTCATGATTGAGGCGCAGCACTACTCGGCGGCGGGCGCGAAGAAAAAGGCGGTGGCGCTGCCCGAGGCGATCTTCGACGGCCGGGTGAACGAGAACGTGCTGCACCGCGCGGTCGTCACCTACCTGGCCAACCAGCGCCAGGGGACGGCAGCGACGAAGACGCGCAGCTTCGTGTCGGGCGGCAACCAGAAGCCGTGGCGCCAGAAGGGCACCGGCCGCGCGCGCCAGGGCTCGACCCGGGCGCCGCACTGGCGGCACGGCGGCATCGTGTTCGGACCGCACCCGCGCGACTACCGCATGTCGATTCCGAAGAAAATGCGCCAGCTCGCCAAGAAGTCCGCGCTCAATGCGCGGGCGCGCGAGGAGGCGCTGCTGGTCGTCGACCCGCTCGGCTACGAGAAGCCGAAGACCAAGCCGCTGGCCGAGCTGTTCAACAAGCTCGGGCTCAAGGAGAAGAAGGTGTTGCTGCTCGTCGCCGATACGCCGGCGGCGCACAACATCTATCTGTCGGGCCGCAACATCGCCGACGTGCGCGTGCAACGCTTCGCCGATGCGACGGCCTACGACGTGCTGTGGTCGGAAGCGGTCGTGGTCGAAGCCCCGGCGCTCGCGGGCGTCGAGACGGAGGCCGGTGTGAGCAAGGAGGCGACCGATGCCTGATCTGCACGAGTTGATCGTCGGCCCCGTGGTGACCGAGAAGTCCTCAGCGGCCTACCAGGCGCGCAAGGAATACGCCTTCCGGGTGCACACCGACGCGACGAAGCCGCAGATCCGAGTGGCGATCGAGAAGCTGTTCAATGTGACGGTGACGGACGTGCGGACGCTCGTGGTGCGCGCCAAGCGGCGCAGCTACTCGGGGCGCCAGGGCCTCCGGCCGTCGTGGAAGAAGGCGATCGTGAAGCTCAAAGAGGGCGACTCGATCCAGGTCTTCGAGGGCTGATATGGGCATCCGACAGTTCAAGCCGGTGACGGCGGCGACTCGGTTCCGCTCGGTCTCGGACTTCGCCGAAGTGACGAAGACGACGCCGGAGCGGTCGCTGCTCGAGCCGCTGCGGCGCACCGGCGGCCGCAACAACAAGGGCCACGTCACGACGCGGCACCAGGGCGGCGGCCACAAGCGGCAGTACCGCAGGATCGACTTCCGCCGCAACAAGTTCGGCGTGCCGGCCAAGGTCACGGCGATCGAATACGATCCCAACCGGACCTGCCGCATCGCGCTCGTCACGTACGTCGATGGCGAGAAACGCTACATCCTGCACCCGAGCGGCCTCGCGGTGGGCGACACGATCGTGTCGGGCCCGGGCTCGGATATCCGTACCGGCAACGCGCTGCCGCTGTTCGAGATTCCGCTCGGCACGGCGGTCCACAACGTTGAGCTGAAGATCGGTCGCGGCGGTCAGATCTGCCGCGCCGCGGGCACAGGCGCCCAGGTGGTGGCGAAGGAAGGCAACCACGTCACGCTGCGGCTGCGCTCCACCGAGATGCGCATGGTGCGCGGCGAGTGTCTCGCCACGATCGGCGAAGTGGGCAACGCCGAGCACGAGCTGCAGTCAGTGGGCAAGGCGGGCAAGACGCGCTGGCTGGGGCGGCGCCCGCGGGTGCGCGGCGTGGCGATGAACCCGGTCGACCATCCGCTGGGCGGCGGCGAGGGCAAGACCTCGGGCGGCCGTCCACCGGTGAGTCCGTGGGGCAAGCCGGAAGGCAAGAAGACGCGTCACAAGAAGAAGGCGTCGACGAAACTCATCGTGCGCGGACGTAAGCGCGGGAAGGCGACGCAGTAATGGCACGCTCGGTCAAGAAGGGTCCGTACGTCGAGGAATCGCTCCTGAAGAAGATCCAGGGGCTGAACGACCGGAACGAGAAGAAGGTGTTCAAGACATGGTCCAGGCGCTCGACGATCACGCCGGAGTTCGTCGGCCACACCCTGGCGGTGCACAACGGCAACAAGTTCGTGCCCGTGTACGTGACCGAGAACATGGTGGGGCACAAGCTGGGTGAGTTCGCCGCCACGCGGCTGTTCCGCGGCCACACGACGAAGACCGCCGCCGAGCGCGAGGCCGAAGCCAAGGCCGCCGAGAAGGCGGAGCAGGCATCCTAATGGAAGCCCGGGCGATTCAGCGGACGGTGCGCCAGTCGGCGCGCAAGATGCGCCTCGTGATCGATCAGATCCGGGGCCGCGCGGTGCCGGAGGCGTACGCGATCCTGCGGTTTTCGAAGAAGCACGCGGCGCAGCAGATCCACAAAGTGCTCAAGTCCGCGGTGGCCAACGCGGAGCAGCGCGCGCAGCGGCAGAACGTGCCGCTCGACGTCGACGCGCTGCACGTGCGCTACGCGGTGGTGAACGAGGGCCCGACGCTGAAGCGGTTCACGTCGGCGGCGATGGGCCGCGCCACGCCGATCAAGAAGCGCACGAGCCACGTCGAGATCCAGGTCTTCGCCCCCGATCAGCCGAAGGCGAAGCCGGCGGCGCCGCCCGCAGCGGCGGCTGCGAAGGGCAAGTCGAAAGAGAAGGTCGCGGCGGCGGGCGCGAAGCCCGCGAAGGCGAAGACCACGAAGCGAAAGAAGGCGTAAGTGGGCCAGAAAACTCATCCCTACGGGTTCCGTCTCGGGATCGTCAAGCCGTGGCGCTCGCGCTACTTCGCGCGCCGCAACTTCCCCGAGCTGCTGAAGGAAGACGACCTGATCCGGAAGTATCTGAAGACGCGGCTCTCGCACGCGGCGATCGCCGACGTGCACATCGAGCGGCGTCCCGGCAAGGTCACGGTCACGGTCCACACGGGGCGGCCCGGTGTGGTGATCGGCAAGCGCGGCGCCGAGGTCGACAAGCTGCGCGACGAGCTGGCGCAGCTCACCGGCAAGGAAGTCGGGATCAACGTCGAAGAGATCAAGCGGCCCGAGCTCGACGCCCAGCTGGTGGCCGACAGCGTGGTGCATCAGCTGCAGCAGCGCATCTCGTTCCGCCGCGCCATGAAGCGGGCGGTGCAAAGCGCGATGCGCATGGGCGCGCAGGGGATCAAGATCAAGTGCGGCGGGCGGCTCGGTGGGGCGGAAATCGCCAGGGTCGAGGGCTATCACGAAGGCCGCGTGCCGCTGCACACGCTGCGCGCCGACGTCGATTACGCCACGTCGACGGCGAAGACCACCTACGGGACCATCGGCGTAAAGGTGTGGATCTTCAAGGGCGAGCGGACCGAGGAGTTGTCGGGCCGCACCTATTCAACGGGCGTCTGACATGCTGGCACCGAAGCGCGTCAAGTTCCGCAAGCGGTTCAAGGGCAACACCAACGGGTTGGCCACGCGTGGCAACACGGTGGCATTCGGGCACTACGGCCTGATGTCGCTCGATCCGGGCTGGATCACGAACCGGCAGATCGAAGCGGCACGTGTCGCGCTGACCCGCGAGATGAAGCGCGGCGGCAAGGTGTGGATCCGGGTGTTCCCCGACAAGCCGATCACCAAGAAGCCGGCGGAGACCCGGATGGGGAAGGGGAAGGGCAATCCGGAAGGCTGGGTGGCGGTGGTGAAGCCGGGACGCGTGATGTTCGAGGTCGAAGGGATCGAGGAGTCGCTGGCGCGGCACGCGCTGAACCTCGCCGCGGCGAAGCTGCCGCTGCGCTCGCGCTTCGTGAAGCGGGAGGAGCGCTGATATGGCCCGGCAACGGCCCGAGGATCTGCGGCAGCTGAAGACCGAGGAGCTGGAGCAGAAGCTGGCGGTGCTGCGCGAGGAGCGCTTCCGCCTGCGCTTCCGCTCCGGCACCGAGGCGATCGCGAATCCGCTGCAGTTCCGTACGATCCGGCGCGACATCGCGCGGATCGCGACCATTTTGCGTGAGCGGAGGCAGGCATGAGGGGCCGTCGCAAGACGCGCACCGGGGTCGTGGTGAGCGACAAGATGCAGAAGACCGTCACGGTCGCGCTGGTGCGCCGCTACGCGCATGGTTTCTACGGCAAGCAGGTGGTCCGCACCAAGACGGTCGCGGCCCACGACGAGCAGGGAGCGAAATCGGGCGACACCGTCCGCCTGGTGGAGACGCGGCCGCTGTCGAAACGGAAGCGCTGGCGCGTGGTCGCGATACTCGAGCGGGCGAAGTAAGGGCCGGAGGGGACCGTGGTTCAGCAGGAATCGATACTCAAGATCGCGGACAATTCGGGCGCGCGTGCCGCGCTCGTGATCCGCGTGCTCGGCGGGTCCAAGCGGCGGTACGCGGGACTCGGCGACATCGTGGTAGTCACGATCAAGGACGCCATCCCGACCGGCCAGATCAAGAAGGGCGAGGTGGTGAAAGCCGTGATCGTGCGGACCGCCAAGGAAACGAAGCGTCGCGACGGCTCCTACATCCGTTTCGACGAGAACGCGGCCGTGCTCATCGACGATCAGGGAGAGCCGCGGGCGACCCGCATCTTCGGTCCGGTGGGCCGCGAGCTGCGCGAGAAGCGGTTTATGAAGATCGTGTCGCTGGCGCCGGAGGTCATCTGACATGAAACCGCTGGTCTACAAGAAGTCACGGCGCGTGCGCGGCACGAAGCCCGAGCGGCACAAGATGCACTTCGCCAAGGGCGACACGGTGCGGGTGATCTCGGGTGACGATCGCGGCAAGGAAGGTCGCGTGCTGGAGGTGAACCGCAAGACGTTCCGGGTCACCATCGAAGGCGTGAATCTGGTGAAGAAGCATCAGCGCGCCCGGACGCCGGAGCAGCAAAGCGAGATCATCACCAAGGCAGCGCCGATTGCGGCGTCCAAGGTGATGCTGCTCGATCCGAAATCGGGCCGGCCGACGCGCGTGCGGCGGCGGCGCGACAAGGACGGGACAATCGAGCGCATTGCGGCGCGGTCGGGACAACCGATCCCGCGCACGAGGTGAGTATGGCGGATACGCAAGAGAAGGAACAGAAGAAGGAACAGAAGGAACCGAAGCAACAGAAGGAAAAGAAGCCGAAGGGCCAGAAACCGCCCAAGGGACAACCCGAGGCGGCGGCGGAGCCCCAGGCGCCGCAGGAGCCCGCGCCGCCGGCGCGGTTGCGGCTGTTCTACGAGCGCCAGGTGCGGGCCAAGCTGCAGCAGCAGTTCGGCTTCGCCAATCCGCACGAGATTCCTCGGCTCCTGAAGATCGTGCTCAACGTGGGGATGGGCGACGCGCCCAAGAATCCCAAGTCGCTCGACGCCGCGGTGGCGGAGCTCGGGGCGGTCACCGGGCAGCGGCCGGTGGTGACGCGCGCCAAGAAGGCGATTGCGAACTTCAATCTCCGCGCCGGGGTGCCGATCGGCTGCGCGGTGACCCTGCGCGGCGCCCGGATGTACGAGTTCCTGGACCGGTTCATTTCAGTGGCGGTGCCGCGGATGCGCGACTTCCGCGGGCTGCCGACGAAGAGTTTCGACGGGCGCGGCAACTACACGCTCGGCATCAAGGAGCAGATGGTGTTTCCCGAGATCGACTACGACAAGGTGGAGCAGATCCACGGGATGGACATCACGTTCGTCACCGACGCCGGTCGCGACGATACCGCGATGGCGTTGCTGCGCGAGCTGGGGATGCCGTTCCGCGGGGAATCTCCCGTCGCGGCCGGCTAAGGAGAGGACAAGCATGGCGAAGAAGTGTTGGATTGAGCGCACGAAGCGCACGCCGAAGTTCAAGGTCCGGGCCTACATGCGGTGCCAGCGGTGCGGCCGCAGCCGGGGCACGCTCCGCAAGTTCGGTCTGTGCCGCATTTGTTTCCGAGACCTGGCGCTCCGGGGCGAAATCCCGGGCGTCCGGAAAGCCAGTTGGTAAGGGGCGGGAGGCCTGATGAGCGTAACTGATCCCGTCGCCGATATGCTCACCCGGGTGCGCAACGCCTGTACGGCGGGGCACCGCCGGGTGGATATGCCGGTGTCGAAGCTGAAGGTGGAAATCGCCCGGATCCTGCGCGACAACCATTACATTCAGGAATACAAGGTCCTGGATGATGGGCGCTTCGGTCTGCTGCGGCTCTACCTCAAATACCACAACGACTCGCCCGTGATTCGCGAGCTGCAGCGCGTATCCGCCCCGGGGTTGCGCCGTTACGTCAAGGCGCGCGAGATCCCGCGAGTGAAAAACGGCCTGGGGATGGCGATCCTCAGCACGCCCCGCGGCGTGATGTCGGACCGCGACGCCCGCTCCGCCCGCATCGGCGGCGAGCTGCTCGCGGTGGTCTGGTAAGGAGGGCCCATGTCGCGAATCGGCAAACGTCCCGTGCCGCTCCCCAAGGGCGTCACTGCGACCATCGACGGCCGCACCGTCACCGTGAAGGGGCCCAAGGGCGAGATCAGCCGCACCGTGCATGCCGAGCTGAGCCTCGCGCTCGAGGAAGAGTCCGTGGCGGTGAAGCGCCCCTCCGACGAGCCGCGTCACAAGGCGCTGCATGGGCTCACGCGTACGCTCGTGGCCAACATGGTCGAAGGCGTCACCAAGGGGTTTTCGAAGTCGCTCGAGATCCAGGGCGTCGGCTACAAGGCCGAGGTCAAACCGTTCGGCGTGC
>DATLVL010000298.1:0-10884 GCA_035577525.1 Gemmatimonadales bacterium
GAGCAAGGCGGGATCTACGTGAATCAGAAACGCGAAACGGGCGATCGCCCGCTTGCGGACGGTGACTGGCTCGCCGGCGGCAACGTGCTGCTGCGAAAGGGAAAGAAGGACTACGCCCTGCTCAGGGTGGGACCCGCTTAAGCCACTCCATCCAGCACCTCGATCACCCGCTCCATCTCCTCCGCCGTGTTGTAGAGATGCGGCGAGAGCCGGATCGCCCCTTCGCGCAGCGAACACACGACGTGCGCCCGCTTGATGGCGTGATACGCCTCCACGGCCCGCGCCGGCGCGAGACAGATGATTGCGGAGCGGTGGCGGTCATCGCGCGGTGAGACGACGCGGATACCGCGGGCGTCGGCCCAGCGCAGCAACGGCTCGTGCAGGCTGCGCGTCACCTCCGCGATCCCCGCGATGCCGACCTCGAGCAGCAGCTCGACCGACTGCGTGAACCCGTAGAAGTCCTGGAACGGCAGCGTGATCATCTCGAAGCGGCGGGCATCAGCGCGGAAGTTGGGATTGTATTCGGTGAGCCGCGAGAAGTCGTCGGTGCCCTCGAACGCCATCCACCCCGGCATCGCCGGCTCGAGCAATGGGATCAGATCCTTGCGCACGTACACGAACCCCGACCCCCACGGCGACAACAGCCACTTCTGCCCGCCGCACGCCAGGATGTCGACCGGCGTCTCGCGCACATCGAGCACCGAGTTGCCGATCCCCTGGATCCCGTCCACCACGAGATACGTCCCGTTGGCGCGAGCGGCCGCCCCGAGCTTCTTCAGATCGGCGCGATACCCGTTGGAGAATTGCACGAACGACACGGCGAGCACTTTCACCCGTGGATCGCGCAGCGCCGACAACAGAAACTCCTCGTCGGGCCACCCCTCCGGGGTGCACGGCGCCAGCGTCACGTCGATCCCCCGTTTGCGCAGCATCAGCCAGGGGTAGACGTTCGCGGGGAACTCCTTGTCGCTCACGATGACGCGATCGCCGGCGGCGAGCGGCAGGGCCTGGGCGGCGAGGTTCAAGCCGTAGCCGGTATTCGTGGCGAGGCCGATCTCCCCGGTGTCGGCGTTGATGAGCCGGGCCGCAACGTCGCGCGCCGCCTGCAGCCCCGCCTGCAGGTCGCGGTCGGGGAGGAGGTGGGGCGCGGTACGCTTGGCGTTGAAGGCGTCGAGAATGCCCCGGGTGCGCTCCGGGATCGGCCCGATCGAGGCGTTGTTGAGGTAGACGGTGTCGGCCGTCCACGGGAATTCGCTGGCGCGCAGGTGCTTGAGCGACTCGCGCAGCGCCTTCACCGCAGCGGGGTGCACCGCCAGATGCGTCATGCGGGCCGCACCTCGAGCGCGTCGCGCAGCCCGTCCCCTACCAGATTCACGCCCAGCACCGTGAGCCCGATCGCCAGCCCGGGCATGAGGCTCACCCATGGCGCGACGCGCAACAGGTCGCGGCCGTCGGCCACCATCGCGCCCCATGACGGCGTCGGCGGCCGGGCGCCGAGTCCCACGAACGACAGCGCCGCTTCGGCCATGATGGCCCCCCCGACGCCGAGTGTCGCGGCCACGATCACCGGTGCCGTCACCCCCGGCAATAGGTGCCGCCACACGATGCGGGCGTCGCTCGCTCCCAGGGCCCGCGCCGCCTGCACGTACTCGCGCACCCGCAGCGTCAGCACCTCCCCCCGGACCAGGCGAGCCATCCCCGCCCATCCCACGAGGCCGATTACGACGAACACGACCGGGAGTGACGGATTGACTGCAGCCGCGATCGCGATCAGGAGCAGCAGCGACGGAAACGCGAGGGTCACGTCGGCGAGGCGCATCAATGTTCCGTCGACCCAGCGCCCGTAGTAGCCGGCCACGAGGCCCAGGGCGACCCCGATCAGGGAGGCCACGGTTTGGCTCACGAGTCCCACGGCGAGCGAGAGCCGGGCGCCGAACAGCAGCCGGGCGAGGAGGTCCCGCCCCTGGACGTCGGTACCCAGCCAGAACTCACGCGACGGCGCCCGCAGGCTGTTGGCGAGCGAGCCGCGCAACGGATCGGCCGGCGCGATCCAGGGAGCGGCCAGGGCGAGCACCGTGAGTATGGTCACAATGCCGAGGCCGATCAGCGCCCAACGGTCGCGGGAGAAACGCTGCCAGTGGCGTGGCGCTTGCATGGGGAACGTGACTACGTTACTCGGGACTCGAGCCCCAAATCAAGCGGAACCATGCGGTGAGACCCGGCACACGCTTTACCCTCGTCCTCGGGGGCGGCGGCATGAAAGGACTCGCGCACGTCGGCGTGCTCGAGGCGCTGCTGGAGCGCGGCCTGAAGCCGGCCCACATCATCGGGTGCAGCGTCGGATCGCTCGTCGGCGCGGCCTGGTCCGCGGGGAAGAGCATCCCGGAGCTGAAGGACATCGCCATCAATCTGAAGCGCAAGGATGTCTTTCAGATCGCCCATGCCGACATGGCCCTGAAGCGTATGCGCTCCCCGGCCCTGTTTCGTCGCGAGCCGCTGGCGCTCCTGATCCAGCGCCTCGTCGGGCCGGCGAGCTTCCAGGACCTCGACGTTCCCGTCATCATGAATACCGTCGACATCAACTCCGGCATGCAGGTGCTGTGGGGCCTGCCGGGGCTGGACGACATTCCGGTGTGCGACGCGGTGTTCGCCTCCTGCGCGCTGCCCGGCTACCTGCCGCCGCACGACATCCGCGGCCGCCACTTCGTCGACGGCGCGACGATGGACAATCTCCCCATTTCCGCGGCGCGCGCCTTGGACGGCGAGCTGGTCTTCGCGGTCGACGTCTCTGCCTCGAGCACGCTGCGCGAAGACACGCAGGACGAAGGGTTCGCCTCGGTATTCGGCCGGGCCACCGAGATCGCGATGCAGTCGCTGCTCGAGACCCGGCTGCGCTACTGGACCACCCCGCCCGTCTACTACATCCATCCGCGCGTCGAGCACGTCTCGATGTTCTCGTTCGATAGTCTGCGCGAAGTCGTGGAAGAGGGATACCGCGCCACGATCGACGCGCTCGACCGCGCCGCGACCTGGCCCGCGCGCGGCGCCGACGGCGTGTACCCGCGGCGCCGTGTGATCGTCCACGTCGACCGCGACCGCTGCATCGGCTGCGGCGCCTGCCTCTTTCAGGGCCCGCCTGGTCTATTCGTGCTCGACTCGAGCGGCAAGGCGGTCGTGACGCAGCCCGAGCAGGAGTGGTCCCCCGCCGGCGGAGGATTCATCCGGCACTGCCCGACCTACGCCATCAGCGCGCGGCCGGTGGCCGAGTCGCAGGGGATGCGGAAGTCGGGCTGAGGTAACGCGCGGTACGCGTTGAATTCCTTCGACGTACAGCTCCTAAACAATCGGTCTGCTTCTTGCGACAGCGGCTCGTCAGGACGGTGCACGACGCTGCTGACCCCAACGGGCCCCGCCTGATGCTCGCCTCACCCCTGCACTTGCACGCGTTGGACCTGCGGAGGGGTGTGGTGTCCTTGCTACAGTGCGTGGGTTGCCGGAGGGCAACGGGTGTCCATCGAACCAAGCAACGTCGCGGCCAATCGCGTTCACACACTGGCTGACGGTGATCCGTCGTTCGTCTCCCAGCGAGCCACCGACCACACATCGGCACTCCCCCAACTCGACCCGAGCCTGCGCCCCGCCGCGCGCGGGAAATTTCTCTTCGTCGGCGACGAGAAATTCCATGTTCGTGGCGTGACCTACGGCACCTTCCGCCCCCAGGCGGACGACGTCGAGTTCCCGGTGCCTGAGGTAGTGGAGCGCGACTTCGCGCTGATGGCGGCGCACGGCGTGAACTCCGCCCGCACCTACACTGTGCCGCCGCGCTGGATGCTCGACGCCGCCGCGCGCCACGGGCTGCGCCTGCTCGTCGGGATCCCCGTGGAACGCCACATCGGCTACCTCACCGATCGCAAGGGCGCCCCCGATACCGCGCGGGTCGTACGCGCCGGCGTGGCGGCCTGCGCCGGCCACCCGGCGGTATTGGCCTTCGCCATCGGGAACGAGATTCCCGCGGCGAGTGCGCGCTGGCATGGCCGGCGCGAGGTGGAGCGGTTCCTCGAGCAGCTGTATCACGCGGTGCGCGCCGAGGATCACGAGGCACTCGTGACGTACGTGAACTATCCGTCGACCGAGTACCTCGACCTCCCGTTCCTCGATTTCACGAGCTTCAACGTCTTCCTCGAGTCGCGCGCGCCGCTCGCCGCCTACCTGGCGCGTCTGCAGCACATCGCCGGGGAGCGGCCGCTCGTCCTCACGGAGGTCGGCCTCGACAGTCTGCGCAACGGCGACGCCGCGCAGGCGCGCACTCTCGACTGGCAGATCCGCACCAGCTTCGCGGAAGGGTGCGCCGGGCTCTACGTCTATTCCTGGACCGACGAGTGGTACCGCGCCGGCGAAGACGTCTTCGACTGGAAGTTCGGCCTCACCGATCGCGAGCGCCGGCCCAAGCCCGCGCTCGCGGCCGTGCAAGCGGCGTTCGGCGACACGCCGTTTTCCGCCGATGTCAGCTGGCCGCGCATCTCGGTCGTGGTCTGCACCTACAACGGTCAGCGCACGATCCGCGACTGCATGGAAGGGCTGCGCCGCCTGCGCTACCCCGATTTCGAGGTGATCGTCGTCAACGACGGGTCCACTGACCAGGCACCGGTGATCGCGAACGAGTACGACGTCCGCCTCATCAATACGGAGAACCGGGGACTCTCGAGTGCGCGCAACACCGGCTGGCAGGCCGCGACGGGAGAGATCGTCGCCTACCTGGACGACGACGCCTATCCCGACCCCGACTGGCTCACCCACCTGGCCGCCACCTTCCTGCGCAGCGCGCATGTCGGCGTCGGTGGCCCGAACATCGCGCCCCCGGGCGACGGCAAGATCGCCAAGTGCATCGCGCTGGCGCCAGGAAATCCGACGCACGTCATGCTCACCGATCGCGAGGCGGAGCACATCCCCGGCTGCAACATGGCGTTCCGGCGCGCCGCCCTGGAAGCGATCGGCGGGTTCGATCCGCGCTTCCGCATCGCCGGCGACGACGTGGACGTCTGCTGGGCGCTGCGCGAGCGCGGCAGCACGCTCGGCTTCAGCCCGGCGGCCGTCGTCTGGCATCACCGCCGCAATTCGCTGCGCGCCTACTGGAAGCAGCAGGTCGGGTACGGAAAGGCGGAAGGACTGCTGGAGCGAAAGTGGCCGGAGAAGTACACCGCCACGGGACAGATCGCCTGGGCCGGCCGTCTCTATGGAATGGCGTCGCTGCCGGCGGCGCCATGGCGCGTCGCGCGCATCTACCACGGCATCTGGGGATTCGCGCCCTTCCAGCGGCTCTACGCCCCCGCCCCGACCTGGCTCGGCGCCATGGCGCTGGCACCGGAGTGGTATCTCCCGATCCTCGCGCTGATGATCGTGGCCGGCCTCGGCATCACCTGGACGCCGTTGCGCGTCGCCATCCCGCTGCTCGCGCTTGCGACGCTGCCGCTTTTGCTGCGCGCCAGCGTCGCCGCGCGCATCGCGTTTCCCCGGTCCCTCGCCCGCCGCCGCATCCGGCAGCGCGCCCTGACCGCGCTGCTGCACATGCTGCATCCGCTCGCCCGCCTCTCCGGCCGCCTCAGCCGGCCCGCCGTCACCCGGCCGGCCCCATGGGGACGCTGGGGTTCGGTGGCGCTGTGGTGCGAGCAATGGCGTGACCCCGCCGAGCGTCTCAGCCGCATCGAGCGTGCGCTGCGCGGCGCCGGCGCGGCGACGCGCAAGGGCGGCGAATTCGAGCGCTTTGACCTGGAGGTCCGCGGCGGCTTGCTGGGCGGCGCGCGACTCCTGATGGCGGTCGAGGAGCACGGGCGCGGCATGCAGCTGGTGCGGCTGCGCTGGTGGCTCAAGCCCAGCACCGCGGGCGTGGCGTTCACAGTCGGTCTCGCCGGCATCGCGGTCGCCGCGCTCGCGACCGCGGCCTGGATTCCCGCCGCCGTCTTCGGTGTCGCGGCGCTCGTGTGCGGGTGGCACGAGACAGCCGACTGTGCGCGCGCGGCGGGTGACATTCGCCGCGCGGTGCCGCAGGCAGGAGACGAGTGATGCAGATGAACGTCGCCGCCAGCGACCTCACGCTGTACCGCCGGCTCCTGCTCCAGGCCCGGCCGTACTGGGCGCACCTGGCGATCCTGTTCGGGCTCAGTCTCGTCGCGACACCCCTCGCCCTCCTCGCACCGCTCCCGCTGAAGCTCGTCGTCGACAGCGTCCTGGGCTCGCGACCCCTGCCCCACCTGCTCGCCCTCTGGTTCCCGGCGGCGGGGGGCTCACCCGGCGCTGCCCTGGCGCTCGCGATTGGTCTGCTGATCGCGAGCACGGTGCTCTCTCAGCTCCTGAGCATCGTGACCAATTGGCTGCGCGCCTACATCGGGGAGTATCTCGTGCTCGCGTTTCGGGCACGCTTGCTCGAGCAGGGGCAGCGGCTGTCTCTCACGTATCACGATTCGAAGGGTACGGTCGACACCGTCTATCGGATCCAACAGGACGCGACGACGCTGCAGTACGTCGCGGTCGACGGATTCATTCCATTCGTTTCGGCCGGCATCTCGCTGGTGGCGATGCTCGTCGTCACCGCCCGTCTCGACTGGCAGCTAGCGCTCGTGGCCCTGGCCATCTCCCCCGTCCTGTTCATCCTCTCGCGCAGCTATCGCCCACGCATGCGGCGGCAGTCCCGGGCGGTCAAGAAGCTCGAGAGCTCGGCGCTGTCCGTGGTGCAGGAGATCCTCGCCGCCCTCCGGGTCGTGAAGGCGTTCGGGCAGGAGAGCCGTGAGACCGACCGCTTCACGGCACGGGCGCGCGAGGGAGTCGTGGCTCGGCTCCGGCTCGCGTTGTTGGAGGGCCGGTTCGGTCTGTTTGTCGGAATGACGACGACGGTCGGCACGGCCGCGGTGCTCGTCATCGGTGTGGGCCACGTCCGGGCCGGCGTCCTTACGCTCGGAGAGCTGCTGATGGCGATGAGCTATTTGGCGCAGTTGTATTCCCCACTTGCCACCATCAGCCGCAAGGCCGCCAGCCTCCAGAATTACCTCGCCAGCGCCGAGCGCAGCTTCGCTCTGCTGGACGAAACGCCGGACGTGCCGGAGCGACCCGGGGCGCGCCCGATCGAGCGGGCGTGCGGTGCCGTCGAGTTCCGCGACGTCTCGTTCGGGTACGACAGCGGGCGCACCGTGCTGCACGACGTGTCGTTCACCGTTGCCCCAGGGGCGCGCGTCGCGATCATTGGAGCGACCGGCGCCGGCAAAACCACGTTGGTCGGCCTGCTGACCCGCTTCTACGACCCGACGAGCGGTGCGATCACGCTGGACGGCGTCGATTTGCGCGACTATCGCGTCGCGGACCTGCGACGCCAGTTCGCCATCGTGCTGCAGCATCCCCTGCTCTTCTCCACCAGCATCGCCGAGAACATCGCGTACGGCCGTCCCGGCGCCCCACGTGCCGACATCGTGGAGGCCGCCGTCGCGGCCGGGGCGCACGAATTCATCGAGCGACTGTCGCGCGGCTATGAGACCCACGTCGGAGAACTGGGCCAGAAGCTCTCCGGAGGCGAGCGGCAGCGCATCGCCCTGGCGCGCGCGTTCTTGCGGGACGCCCCGCTCCTGATCCTCGACGAGCCCACGAGCTCGGTGGATCTGAAGACCGAGCGTGTGATCCTCGAAGCACTGGAGCGCCTCATGCGGACGCGGACGGTCTTCCTGATCACGCACCGGCCGAGCAGCTGGGGAATGTGCGATCTGTGGCTGCAGGTTGATCGGGGCCGACTGGTTCGCCAGGGCGCCCCTCCCCCTGCCTCCCAGCTGGCGGTCCCAGTGTCGTCCGGATTCCGGGTCGAGCCCGAGGCCCGAGGATGAGCCGCCCCCCGATCGCGGTACTGCGCGAGGACCTGGAGACGCACCCTGCCCTCCGGGCGTGGCAGGACTTCCGGTCGCGCGAGGACGTGCCGGAGCGCATCGAAGTCCTGCGCCAACACGGCGTCGTCGGTGTCTATCGACTCGTAGGCGCCGGCGTGGGCGGGGAGAGCGTCATCGCCAAACGGACCCCGTCGGCCAAGGCGTCCGTCGAGCGCACGGTGTACGAGGCCCTTCTTCCCCAAATGCAGGTTACAACTCCGAAGTTCTACGGCGCCCTCGCTCCGGAGAGCGAGACGCATGCCTGGTTCTTCCTCGAGGACGTCGGGGCCGAGCGTTACTCCGACGCCGACCCGGAGCACCTCGCGCTGACGGCCCGCTGGATCGCCCGCGTGCACGGAGCTGCGGTGGACCTTCCCGCCGCCCGCACGCTGCCCGATGGAGGACCCGGTCGATATCACGAGCACCTGATGTCGGCGCGGGACAAGATCGGGAAGCGGCTGCTGGGACCCGAGCTCACTCCGGACGACGTGACGCTGTTGCGGGCGGTCCTGGACAGAGTACAGCGCCTCGCATCGGACTGGAGCTCGATCGAACGCCGGTGTGTTGGTCTCCCGGCCACGCTCGTGCACGGCGATTTCCGTCCAAAAAACGTGTACCTGCGACCGAACGGCGCAGGGCTCGCCTGCTACCCGATCGACTGGGAGACCGCCGGATGGGGCGTGCCGGCCGCGGACCTGACGCGCATCGACGTCGCCGCCTACTGGTCGGCGGCGCGTGAATGGCGCGCGGACCTGAGTCTCGACGCCGTGCAGCGCCTGGCGAAGATCGGTCAGGTGTTCCGCACCATCGCGGCCATCGACTGGGAATGCGCCAGCCTGCGCTTCGAAACCCGCCGCATGATCAGCCAGCCGCTGGCGAGCCTCGCGGTGCTGTTGGCTCGCCTGACCGACGCCGTTCGAATGACGGGGGTACCTGCGTGACGCTCGTGGCAAACGGGGAAGTGCGTATCGGTCTCCCGTCGGATCGGCTCCCGGACACGGCGGAGCTCGCCACGGCGCTGGAAACGGCGACCGGCGCGCCCGAGGGGACGATCCGTGTGAACGCCGTGCGGCAGATCAAGACGAACGTCTATCGCGTCACCTTCGCGCACGACGCCGATCCGCGCGCCCACTCGTTCGTCCTCAAGTCGTGCAATCCCGGGCTCGCGCGGCACAACCAACTCGTCGCCCGGCGCTGGCTCCCGCTGATCGGTTTGTCGGAGGGCGCCGCGCGGCTCGAGGGCTCGGCCGCCGACCGCCGCGGCGAGCGCATCTGGCTCGTGTACGAGGACCTCGGGCTCGCGCGGCTCGATATCTGCATGGCGGATCGCGCCCGGGTGACCGTCGCGATCGACCTCATCGCGACGCTGCATGCACGCTCGGCGGAGCACCCGATGCTCCCCGATGTCCGGGCGCACGGCGGGGATCTGGGTGAGGCGTACCTGATCGCGAACGTGAGGGACGCGGTCCGGGCTCTCGCCCAGCTGCAGCCACCGCGCGTCGCGCTGTCGGCAGTGCAGCAGCGCGTGCGCGATCGTCTGCTCGGCCGGCTGCAGCTGCTCCGGGACGAGCTGCCGCGGCGCGTGCAGTTGCTGGAACAGGACGGCGGGCCCGAGGTGCTGCTGCACGGCGATCTGTGGACCACCAATGCCTTCGTCTCCGAGAGCCCGGATGGCTGGCGCGCCCGCCTCGTCGACTGGGACCACGCCGGGGTCGGGCGGGCGAGCTACGACCTCTCGACGTTCCTGCTGCGCTTCCCCGCCGAGGAGCGGTCCTGGATCCTCGATCGCTATCGCAGCGCCATCGGCGACCGCTGGCAAGTGCCCGAGCGGCGCGACCTGAACGCACACCTCGAGACCGCGGAGCTGGCCCGCTACGCCAACCGGGCGATCTGGCCCGCCGTGGCCTGGCTGGTGGATGGGGCCGACTGGGCGTTCGAGGAGCTCGCCATGGTCGCGGGGTGGTTCGACGATTGGCGGCCGGTCCTGTGACCAAGCTCCTCATCGTCAACGCCGACGACTTCGGTGCGAGCGCGGGCACGAACCGCGGGATTGTGGAGGCGCACCTGCGCGGCATCGTCACCAGCACGAGCCTGCTCGTCAACGCCGCCGGCAGCACGGACGCGGCAGAGCTGGCACTGAGCGCTCCCGACCTGAGCATCGGGCTGCACGCCGACCTGGATGGCGTCGACGCGGATCAGATCGGCGACGCATTGGCGCGCCAGCTGGAGCGGTTCGAGTCGTTGTTGAGCGCCGCGCCCACGCATCTCGACACGCATCACGACACCCATCGCAACCCACGGGCATTCCCGGCGGTCGTCGAGTTCGCGCGCCGCCACGGGTTGCGGCTGCGCGGCCATGCGCGGATGCGCGTGTGCACGAAGTTCTACGGGCAGTGGGGCGGCGAAACGCACCTGGAGCAGATCAGCGTGGCGGGACTCGAGCGCCTGCTCGCCGACATCGAAGACCTGATGACGGAGCTGACGTGCCATCCCGGGTATCGCGACCCGGCGCTGCGCACCAGCTACGACGCGGAGCGGGAGGTGGAAGTGCGGACGCTGTGCGATCCGGCGGCGCGGGCGGTGGTCGCCCGATTGGGGTTCCGTCTCACCAGCTTCCACGAGCTGCCGGGCGTCGCCGCCCGCTCACCGGCATAACGGCCATGGCCAGCGTCGTGGTCTCCTGCTACAACGTCGCGAGCTTCCCCGAAGGCGGCGGACACTTCTGGGTCTACATGCAGTACGTCCAGGCGCTCCGAGCGACGGGGTGCGAGGTGTACTGGCTCGAGCGCTTCCGGCGCGGGAAGGACCCCCAGCGCGACGAGCGGGCGATCCCCGAATTCTTCGCCCGCATGGCGCGGTTCGGCATGGAGGGGAAAGTATTGCTGTACATGCAGGACGACGGAGCCGAGGGCAGCGAGCCGCAGCTCACGTTTATCGGGACCACACGACAAGAAGCCGAGTCGGTCCTGCGCCGCTCCGATCT
>DATLVL010000299.1:0-7231 GCA_035577525.1 Gemmatimonadales bacterium
GGAACTCTCCCTCTTCGATTCCGGCGACGATGACGGCGACATCGCTCGCGCGCGCGAGGCGTGTGGCGCGCCCGATCGCGCCGCGCCAGTCATCCGACACCCCGGCATCCCACACCAGTCGCACGCGGCCATTGCCCGTCGTCTCGAAGAACTCGAGCCGCAGCGCGTACGATTTTCCGGGCTCGAGCGTCACCGCCGCGAGCCGCGCGCCGGCGGAGCGCTTCTCCCAATCGTCGAGCACCAGGCGGCCGTCGAGATACAAACGATACCCGTCGCTCCCCACGACGCCGATGTGGTGCACGCCGCCCCCTCCGGACGGCACGGCGAGGTGTCCCGTCCAGCGCACCGAGTACCAATCGCGCGCGATTCCGGGTGCCGGGCCATCGAGGGTCCACGCGAAATCGATGCGCGGATCGACCCGCATGAGCTGAGCGGGGCCCGACAGCGTGATATTGTCGTAGTAGTCGGCGCGCAATCCGGACCTGCGCACACCGGCGGAGTCGTGGGCCAGTGCGCCGCCAGGGACCGGCAGGTACTCGATCGTCGCGCGGCCGGGCCCTGCTTCATAGCGTACCCGGCCAGCTGCGCCCACGGCGGCGCGCAACCCGTCGAGGATCGAGATGCGGCGCTCCCCCGGCGCGCTATAGCCACCCAGCCGCGCCTCCACGGCGTCGGGCCCGATCAGCGCGATCGTGCTGCCGGGACGGATCGGGAGCACCGCTCGGGCGTTCTTGAGCAGAACGATCGACTCCCGCGCCGCGTCGAGCGCCAATGCCAGATGCGTCGCGTCGGCGGCGCTCGAGGCGGCGCTGTCGGGATCGGCGTAGGGATGGTCGAACACTCCCATCTCGAACTTGGCGCGCAGCACCCGCGCTACCGCCCGGTCGATCTCCGAATCCGGGACGAGGCCGCGCCGCAGCGCGTCCCAGTACGGCCGGTACTGCTCGTAGGAGGACTGAAACACGACGTCGAGCCCGGCATCGTACGCGTCGCGCGCGGCGCTCGGCGTGTCGGGCTCGGTCATGTGCAACACGGTCGCGCCGGCCGTCGCCGCGGCGTCGGAGATGACGAATCCCGGGAAGCCCCAGCGTCGCTTCAGCACCTCCGAGAGCAACCAGCGGTTCTGCGTCGCCGGGCTGCCGTTGACCGAGTTGTAGGCGGTCATGATCGAGCGCGCATGGGCGTCGGCGATTGCTGCAGCGAAGGGCGGGAAGTACGTCTCCTCGAGCTCACGCTCGTTCCACTCGATCGGATAGCTGTCCCGTCCCCCCTCGCCCACGTTGGCGACGAAGTGCTTCGGCGTCGTGGCCACACCGCGGGCCTCGAACGGGGCGATGAAGGCACGGCCCATCGTGGCGGCGAGCAGCGGGTCCTCGCCGTATGTCTCCTCGACCCGTCCCCAGCGTACGTCGCGCGCCAGGTTCAACACCGGCGACAACACTTGACGGATGCCGCGCGTCGCGGTCTCGGAGGCGATCGCCGCCGCCACGTGGCCGACGAGTCCGGAGTCCCACGTCGCCGCGAGCGCGATCGCCTGCGGGAACACCGTGGCGCCGCGGCGTACCAGTCCATGGACCGCTTCGTCGAACGGCACGATCGGGATGCCGAGGCGCGTGCGCTCGACGAAGAAGCGCTGAATCGAGTCGATGTGCTGCGCATCGGCGCGGGCGAAGTCGGCGGGCGCGCCGCGCAGCGGCACCACAGGGATTTGGAGACCGAAAGCCCCATGGGAGTAGTCGTGACTCGAATCGCTCAGGTCGCCCGGCGTCATGTAGAGCTGCCAGAACTTCTCTTCCAGCGTCATGCGGCCGAGCAGATCGCGCACCCGGTCCAGGACGGGGAGCCGCGCATCGCGATACGGAGCAGCGGCCTGGCCACGCACGAGCGGGGCGACGCCCAGGGCGAGCGCGAGCGACAGGGTGACCAGGCGGAAGTGCATAAGTTCGGGCGCGAGGTAAGTTTGATCGAGCCGCGCCGCGGGTAAAGGGTGGCAATCACCTGAACCGGAGGAGTCTATGGAAGGCACGAACCTGATTTGGTTCCTGGTCATCGGACTGGTAGCAGGGTGGCTGGCGGGCAAAGTGATGAAGGGGTCCGGCTACGGCTTGATCGGCGACCTCATTATCGGTGTGGTGGGTGCCTTCCTCGGTGGTTGGATCTTTGGGTTGTTGCACATTGCAGCGGGCGGACTCCTTGGGCTGCTCGTCACTGCGTTTGTCGGAGCCGTGGTGCTCGTCTGGCTGTTGAGAATGATCAAGCGGGCGTAGCTGACCAGATCGTTTTCGAGGTTTGACCGTGCTCTAACGAGCCGGCTCGGCCAAATCGTTGGTCCGTGAGGACCCGCGCATTCGCCGAGCCGGCGTTTTAACGCGCGGAAACGGCAGTCTCAACCAGACTAGAACGGCTTCAGCACCGCCAGCAGCACGATCCCGACCAGCCCCGCCACCTGCACCGTGTGAAAGATCTCGAGCCGCTTGAGCGGTACCGCCACTGCGGCTCCCGAGCCCCCTGACTCGAGGGCACCGAGCAGTTGCATCGCGGCCGGCCGCGCCACGAACGGCCCGTTGATCACCAGCATGACGAACAGTGCCAGTTTCGCGTACAGCCACCCCGTCCCCCACCAGACCCAGCCCTCCACCGCCAGCAGCCCGATCCCCGACACGAGCATCAGCCCGGCGCCGATCTGGGCCACGATCGAGAAGCGCAGCATCGCGGCGAGCAGCACGGCGGCTTGTGCCGGTGTGCTTGCGATCTTCGGCCGCATCGCGCTGTGCAGCACCTTGGCGCCGATCGAGCCGCCGGCGAGGAGCGCGAAACACAGCAGGTGAATGGCCAAAGCGAGCAGCATGAACCGTCCTCGGGGTCAGGGGATCGCTAGCCCTAGATTGGCCAGCGCGAAGGCGTACTCGTCCGCGATTTCGGCGATGACGCGGTCGGTGGGGCGATAGCCGTGGCTTCCCGCCGTCTCGACGCGGATCAGCACCGGTCGTGCGCACCCCTGAGCCGCCTGCAACGTCGCTGTGAACTTGAACGAGTGGCTCGGCACCACCCGGTCGTCGTGGTCGGCCGTGGTGACGAGCGTCGCGGGGTAGCAGGTGCCGGGCTTGATGTTGTGCAGCGGTGAGTAGGCGAGCAGGTAGCCGACCGCGCCCGAGTCCGCCGCCGAGCCGTACTCCACCGCCCAGAACTGCCCGCCGGTGAACCTCTGGTAGCGCATCATGTCCATTACGCCGACCGCGGGTAGCGCGACGCCGAACAGATCGGGGCGCTGCGTCATCACCGCGCCGACGAGCAACCCGCCGTTGGAACCGCCCTGGATGGCGAGCGTCTGCGGCGTCGCGTAACCCTCTTTTTCGAGGAATTCGGCCGCGGCGATGAAATCGTCGAACACGTTCTGTTTCTTCTCGCGCCATCCGGCGTGGTGCCACGCTTCCCCGTACTCGCCGCCGCCGCGCAGATTGGCCAGCGCGTAGACGCCCCCCATTTCGACCCACGCCACGACGGCGGGAGAAAAGAACGGTGGCAGGGAGATGTCGAAGCCGCCGTAGGCGTACAGCAGCGTGGGGTGACTGCCGTCCCGGGCCAGCCCTTTCTTCGCGGTGATGAAGATCGGGATGCGCGTTCCGTCCTTCGACTGATAGAACGTGGCGCGTGTTTCGTAGAGGCTGGGATCGAACGACGGCTTGGGCGCCTGGAACGGCGCGATGCGGCGCGTGGTGAAATCGTAGCGGTAGATCGTGGACGGGCGCAGATACGAGGCGAACGAAAAAAAGAAATCTGTCCCGTCGTTGCGCCCTGAGAGCCCGGCAGCGGTGCCGACATCGGGCAGCGCGACTTCGCCCTGTGCTGCGCCCGTCAGGCCGTACAGCTTCATTTTCGTCTGTACGTCCACGAGATACGTCACGATCAGGTGCGACCCCACGAGCAGCTCTTCGCTCATGACGTCGGACCCCTCCGGGACGACGGTGCGCCAGTGCGTGCGGTCTGAGTCCCCCACCGCGACGGAGACGATGCGGCCCTTGGGCGCCTTCCAGTTGGTGTAGAGGTAAATGCGCCGTCCCACGACACCGAGCGGCGTGTTGTCGGCGTCTTCCGCGAGCGTGAGCGGCGTGAACCGGGCGCCGACGTCGGGTCGGCGTGGATCCTTCAGGTCGGCGAACCAGAGCCGGTTGCTCGACGTCCCGCTGCTCGAAGAGATGAAGACCCACCGCCCGTCATCCGACACGCCGCCGCCGACGCCCGCCGTCGAGTCGTCGGGGCGCTCGAAAATCAACCGCTCCGGCTGCGCGCCCAGGGCGTGATACCAGAATTGATGGTGCGTGTTGGCGTCCTGCAGGTTGGCGGCCTCGGCGGAGCCCCGGAAGCGAGAGTAGAAGAAGCCCTTGCTGTCCCGCGTCCAGGAGATGCCGGTGAACTTTACGTGCGAAACGACGTCGGGGAGGTCCCGGCCCGCGGCCAGGTCGCGCAGATGGATGTCCTGCAGGTCCGAACCGCCCACGGCCGTCGTGTAGGCGAGAAGCTTGCCGTCGGGAGACACCGACCACTGCGCCACCGCGATCGAGCCATCGGGGAACAGCGCGTTGGGGTCGAGCACCGCGACCGGCGCCGCGCGCAGCGCCGTCGTCCGGTACAGCACCGATTGCTTCTGCAGACCGGTATTCTTGCGGAACCAGATCTGGCCCGCCTCGCGCACCGGAATCGCGACGCGCGGATAATTCCATAATGCCGTCAGCCGGTCTTTGATCGAGTCGCGCCGCGCGATGCCCGCCAGGTAGCCGAAGGTCAGCGTATTCTCGTCGGCGACCCAGGTCTTGGTTGCGGGAGCGTCGAGGTTCTCGAAAGCGCGGTACGGGTCCGGGACGATGTGGCCGAAGAGAGTGTCGACCACCGTGCCTTTGGTGGCTTGCGGATACTGCAGCGGCTGTTGAGCCGCGGCCCAGATCGGGCCGAGCGCGAGAGCCAAGCCGAGCACTGTCACACGAGCTCGCATCGAGGGGTCTCCTTGGGAAGTGCCAACTATACCGGCCGATACACACCCCACAAGTCCCGAAACACGTCGCTGATTTCCCCGACACTCGCCCGCGCGCGTACCGCGTCGATGATCGCCGGCATGAGCGGCGCCTGCGCCGACCGGGCAGCCGCGCGCAGCGCCCCGAGAGTACGCTGCATCTCGGTTTCGCTGCGTTGCGCGTGCGCAGCAGCGAGCCGGCGCCGCTGCGCTGCGGCAAGCTCCGAATAGTCGGGCGCCGCAACGCTCGGCGCGGGGATGTCGTCGACGAACTGGTTCACCCCGACGACGGCGTCCGTCCCCTCCTCGATGCGCCGTTGCTGCTCGTAGGCGCTCTTCGCGATCGCGTCCTGGAAGTAGTGCTGCTCGATGGCGCGCGCGGCACCGCCCAGCTGCTCCACTTCGTCCACCAAAACACGCGCCGCCCGCTCAATCTCGTCGGTCAGCGACTCGAGATACCAGCTCCCGCCCAGGGGATCGACCACTTGGGGCACCGCGGTTTCGTGGGCCAGCACCTGCTGCGTCCGCAGCGCCAATGTCGCGGAGCGCTGGGTCGGCAGCGCCAGCGCCTCGTCGTACGAGTTGGTGTGCAGCGACTGCGTTCCGCCGAGCACGGCGGCGAGCGCCTGCATCGCGACGCGGACGACGTTGTTCATCGGCTGCTGCGCGGTGAGCGTCGCGCCGCCCGTCTGGGTGTGAAACCGCAGCCGCGCCGCCTCGTCGTCGGCCTGGAAGCGCTCGCGCATCAGCCGCGCCCACAGTCGCCGGGCGGCTCGGAATTTGGCGATCTCCTCGAACAGGTTCGTGTACCCGGCGAAGAAGAACGACACGAGCGGCGCGAAGCGATTCACGTCGAGCCCTGCCGCCACCGCGCGGCGCACGTACTCGAGTCCGTCGGCGAAGGTGAACGCCACTTCCTGCACGGCCGTCGCGCCCGCTTCGCGCATGTGATAGCCCGAGATGGAAATCGGGTTGAACTTCATCTTGGCATCGCTCACGAACCGAAACACGTCCACCACGAGCCGCAGCGACGGCTCCGGCGGGTAGATGTACGTCCCGCGGGCGATGAACTCCTTGAGGATGTCGTTCTGCAGCGTGCCGCGCAGCGCCGTGCGGTCCACCCCCTGCTCTTCGCCTACCACGACGTACATCGCGAGCAGAATCGCCGCGGTGGCGTTGATCGTCATCGACGTCGACACCTGGTCGAGCGGAATCCCATGAAACAGCCGCTCGAAATCGTCCACCGTGTCGATCGCTACGCCGGCGCGCCCGACCTCCCCCAGAGCGGCGGGATGATCGGAGTCGTAACCCATCTGCGTGGGAAGATCGAAGGCGACCGAGAGACCCGACTGTCCCGCTTCGAGCAGGTGCCGGAATCGCGCGTTGGTCTCTTCAGCAGTGCCGAAGCCGGCGTATTGCCGCATCGTCCACAGCCGGCCGCGGTACATGGTGGGGTGGACGCCGCGGGTGAAGGGATATGCCCCCGGACGCGCAAGCTCGGCGCCGGCATCGCCCGGCCAATCCTCCGGCCCGTAGACCGGCCGGCGCTCGCTCACGCCGGCACCCGCTCCCGGCCGAGAATGGTCGCGGCGTACTCGACGTCCTTCTTGCTGCCGATCACGAGCGGCACGCGCTGGTGCAGCTCCTGTGGCGAGATGTCGAGGATTGGCCGGTGACCGTCGGTGGCGCTGCCGCCCGCCTGCTCCGCCAGGAACGCGAGCGGCGCCGCTTCGTAGAGCAACCGCAGTTTGCCGTGGGGATGCTTGGCATCGGCAGGATAGAGAAAGATGCCGCCCGAAAGCAGGTTGCGATGGAAATCGGCGACGAGCGAGCCGATGTAACGCGCATTTTTCGCCGCCACCTTCGGGTTGCCGCCCTTGAACGCCGCCACCACCTGGTGCACCGGGTCGCTCCACAGGTCCCAGTAGCTCTCGTTCACGCTGTAATACTTCCCCACGGGCGGCGTGCGGATCTCCGGATGCGACAGCAGAAACTCGCCGATCGTCGGATCGAGAGTGAAGCCGTGGACGCCCTTCCCGGTCGAATACACGAGCATCGTGCTCGAGCCATAGAGGATGTACCCCGAGGCCACCTGCGTGCGTCCCGGCTGCAGGCAGTCCTGCAGCGTCCCCGGGCCGCCCTCCGGGGTGAGCCGCCGGTGGATCGAGAAGATCGTGCCGATCGAGACGTTGACGTCGATGTTGCTCGAGCCGTCGAGCGGAT
>DATLVL010000300.1:0-7961 GCA_035577525.1 Gemmatimonadales bacterium
CGGTCCGCCGTACGTGGTCGTCATCAACGACGTGTTCGCGCGCGAGTACTTCAAGGGTGCCGATCCCGTCGGCCAGCGCATCTGCTTCGATCAGAAACCCGATTCCAACTCAACCTGGCGCACCATCGTCGGCGTCGTGGGGAGTGAGCACCAGGTCACCCCGGGGACGCCTCCCGAAATCGAGGCGATCGCGCCGTTTGCGCAGGAACCCTCGCACGCCATGTCGGTCGTGGCTCGCACGCGGGGCGACCCGATGGCGCTCGCCCCGCTGGTGCGCGGCGCCGTGCGGCAGCTCGATCCGCAGCTCGCCATCACCCGCATCGAGACGATGAGCGCCGTCCGCGCCAATTCAATGGCGCGCGACCGCTTCCTGATGACGCTGGTGTCGATGTTCGGGATGCTGGGGGTGGTGCTGGCGGTCGTCGGCGTCTACGGCGTCCTCGCCGAGCTGGCCCGCGAGCGGATGCGTGAGATGGGGATCCGCATCGCGCTGGGAGCGCAGAGCCGGGCAGTGCAGTGGCTCATTGTGCAGCGTGGGCTGCTGTTCGGCGCGGCCGGCGTGGGTCTCGGCCTAACGCTGGCGCTGGCCGGGACGCGCGGGCTGGCGCGGCTGTTGTTCGGGGTCACCCCGCTCGACCCGGGCACGTTCGTCGTGGGCGCCCTGGCGCTGCTCGGCGCGACGCTCGTCGCCTCCTGGCTCCCGGCCTGGCGCTCGGGCCACGTCGATCCGATCGCGATCCTGCGCGAGGAGTAGGGCAGGGGAGCGGGGCGGGTGTAACTCACGACGCCGGGTTCTCGTATCGTACGTGACCTTCGCCCGATGGGCCGTCCGATGTCACCGCTCGCTCATGGTATTCTGACCGGTGTTGTGGCCATTGGCGCAGTCCTGATCCTGCCCAGCCTGGTGCGCAAGCCGGCAGGGTGGCCCGGCAAGCTCTCGCTCTGGCTCATGAACAGCCGCCATTCCGCGGTCACGGATTGGGGGCTCGACCACGTGCAGATCGCACCCACGTTCACGATTCTCGATGTGGGGTGCGGCGGCGGCAGGACGATCGACAAGCTGGCGACGCTGGCGAGCGCGGGACGCGTCTCCGGCATCGACATCTCGAGCCAGAGCGTCCGCGTTTCCCGCAAGACCAACGCGCAATGGATCGCCGCAGGCCGGGTCGACGTCCAGCAGGCGGCGGTCTCGAAGCTGCCGTTCACCGACGCCCAGTTCGACCTCGTCACCGCCGTCGAAACGCACTACTACTGGCCCGACCCCGTCGCCGACCTGCGGGAGATCGTGCGCGTCTTGAAGCCCGGCGGCCGGCTCTGCCTGATCGCCGAGGTCTACAAGGGGGAGTCCTTCGACACGCTGCTGCAGCCGGTGATGAAGCTCCTGGGGGCGAGGTATCTCACCGTCGACGAGCACCGCGCGCTGCTCGCCGCGGCCGGCTTCGCGGAGATCGCCATCGACACCGAGCGCCGCAAGGGCTGGATCTGCGCCGTCGGGAAGAAACCGTAGCGCTCCCTACGCCCGGCGGCCCCTGCGGGCGCCGAGCAGCAGCACTCCGCCGATCACAATCGCCACGCCGCCCACCCAGTTGGGGATGCGGTCACGCTCGGTGACCTTGGCATGGAAATCACCGACGTCGATCACGGCTTCCTGGTGTGAGTACCGCAGTCCCAGCGCGAAGACCGCGATTCCAAACACGATGAGGAGCACTCCCACGATCACGGAGAGGCGCATCGTCGACTCCTTCGTCAGGTCGTTCGTGAGTTCCGTCGATTCTTGCGACTCTACGGCTTCCATGATTTCTGTGGGGGAAACCCCAAACCGGTCTGATGAAGGCTTCATGCCGATCAGGACGATTCGTGAGGTGAGCAGTTCCTACATTGATGCGAGCACCCCACGACGAATGAGGTCGCAATGGCACTGCTCCGGAAGATCGAACTGAACGGCACCAACACCAACGATGCCATCGTGCCCTATGAGGCTCAATACCTCGTCAAGGTATGCGGTCGCTGGCGCGCCGGAACCTTCGATCGCCAGTGGTATGGCCTGAATTTCACCAATTACGGCTCGTCGGGGATCGACCTGGAGTCCATCGACGAGGTGTACGAGGTCACCGAGGAGGCGGCGGGCGACGCGAAGGCCCTCCCGGTGGAGTACCTGCAGAACGTGTAACTGCCCCTCCTTGGCCCCGCTCTCCCCATGCTCTCAGGGGCGGGTCGCCTTAGGATGGCTGAGCGAATAGACGTAGGCCGCCACGGCCAGGACGTCCGACGGCAGAAGCTTGGCCCCGCCCTTCGGGGGCATCGGTGCGGGCGCCTGCTTCGGATGGGGCACGCCTTTCTCGATCGTTTGCGCAATGGCGGCCAAGCTTCCATCACCGTTCAGCCACTTGCCGCTCGTGAGGTCTGGCGCCAGGCCCGTGACCCCCTTGGCGTCTGGGCCGTGGCAGCCGAAACAGGCGGCTCCGGCGATTTGCCCGTGAAAGATGCTGTCTCCTCGCGCGACCATCGCAGGCGTGATGGTGGTGTCGGTCTTGGCGCGGACGGGGTTCTGCGCAACGGCGGCTGTCGCCGCGAAGAGCAGGCCGGTGAGAATCGTCAAGTGTTGTGTCGGCATGGTGGCCTCCTTCAAGGCTCGATGGTGCGCAGATATTCGAGGATCGCGCGGCGTTCGTGGTCGTTGAGGGGGAACTGCGGCATCGCGCTCGCGGGGTTGTCGAATCGCGGGTCGGCGAGCTTGTGCAGGACATAGTCGGGCGAGCGGCGCTGGAGCACGGTGTTCAGGTCCGGTCCGAGAGTGCCGCTGGTGGAGGCACCGATGCGATGGCAACCGGCGCACGCGTGGCCGTCCACCACCGCCTTTCCCTCTCGGGCCAACGCCGTGTCGATCGGGGCCGGCTTGGCACGGGCCGTGGGAGCCGGGGTCGCGCGACCGGCCGGCGCCGCTCGTGCGGTGTGCAGGGCCTGCAGAAAAGCCGAGAGATCCCGCATCTCGTCCCCTTCGAACGCCGGCCACTCCACCTGGCGCGACTGTGCGACGTCGAACATCGCGGGGGCGTGATTCCACATCGCCGTCGCCAGCCCCAGTGGGGTGCGCACCGCCTCGGCGCGAGAGAGGTCCGGCCCCGTTGCCGGGCGGCCGTCGGTCGCGTGGCAATTCGTGCACCCCTTCCGCGCGAAGACGCGCGTGCCCTCGGTGGCATCGCCGCCAACCTCGTTGAACCGCAGATAGTAGAGGAAGGCGATGACGTCCGCCATTTCGCTGCCCCGAAACTGTGGAAACTCGAAGCCGCGTGCTCGCATGGCCGCCGACATCCGGAACGAATGGTTCCACAACACACCGGCGATCTCGGACACACTCAGTCGCAGCGTAGCGGTCCTGAGATCCGGGGCGTACTGCGTGCCGCGACCGGTCTCGCCGTGGCAGCGCACGCACCCTTTCGTCGCAAACAGGCGCTCCCCGTTCGCCGGGTTGGGGGGTTGCAGCAGGACCACGGCACGGTCGCGCAAGCTCGACGCCTGCCGGATGTACGCCTGGATGTCGGCCATCTCGCGCCCCATGAACGTGGGGATCGGGATGCCCTTCTCGGTTTGCTTGCCCTGCATCGCCGGCCCGTGGTTCCACATCCCCTCGGCGAGCATGATCGGTGCGATGTATCCCGCGTACCGATCGAGGGCCGGACCGACGTGGCCGCCCGTACCGCCCACCGCATGACACTGCACGCAGCGCTTCTCCCGGAACCACTGTTCCCCGAGATCGGCGTTGCCCGGCGGATCGAACAGCTTCACGTAGTAGATGTAGCTGATCACGTCCGCCAGCTCGGTTTCCGTGAACGTCGGCCAGCGCACGCCTTGGCGGCGCTGGGTGACGATCATGCGCGGTGTGTGGTTCCAGAACTCCCCGGCGAGCTGCTGCATGCTGCGCCCCGCGCCGACCACGGCGAAGTCCGGCCCGAGTGTGCCGCCGTTCCCCCAAATCGAGTGGCACCGCACGCAGCCCCGGTCCACGAAGATGTGCTGGCCCGCCGTCGGATTCCCGGGAAACAGCCCCACCACTTGGGCGCGCGCCGTTCCGGAGAGGACGAGGCACCCGAAGCCGCCGATCCAGATCAGTCCGCGACGCATCTCAGCCCCCGGCCACGTGTGGAGCGCCGAGCTCCGGCAGATACCCGCCCACGCGCTCGGCGACCTCCTTCACCGATTGCTCGCGGCCCTCCTTGATCTCCCAGATAGAAACGATCGGAAAGAACTTGGTGGCCACCATGTAGAGCAGGATGAACCCCGCGAAGGTGCCGGCCAGAATCGACAGCTCGACCCAGGACGGCAGGTAGTGCCCGAGCGATTCCATCTCCCAGCGCGGGTTGATCGAAGTCGGCACCACGATGTTGAACCGCTCGAGCCACATCCCGATGACGACCGCGATGCCCGCGATCAGGGTTCCCGTGGGCGTGCGCAGCTTGCGGCGCACCATCAGGGCCAGCGGAATGACGAAACAACACGCGACCATGAGCCAGAAGGGCACCGCGAACGGGCCGGACACCTTGGCCCAGAACGTCCGCATCTCCGCGGGCTCCTTGCCGTAAAACGCCGTGAGGTACTCCGCGAACGTGAAGTAGAACCACAACAGGCTGAAGAGGAGGAGCAGGCGTCCCATGTAGTCGAAGTGGACCGCCTTGAAGTAGTTCCCGAGCCCGTAGGCGCGCCGCAGGATGACCATCGCGATCAGGATCGCCGCGATGCCGGAGTAGATCGCTCCCATCACGAAGTAGGGCCCGAAGATCGTGCTGTGCCACATCGGCCGGAGTGTCATGGCGAAGATCCAGCCGATGATCGTGTGCACCGACACGGCGATCGGGATGACCACGATGGCCAGCACACCGATCACGCGCTCCAGCCTCGACCGCTGGGTCGGCGTGTCCTGATAGCCCGCCGCCAGGAAGCGGTAGAAGCGCGGCGCCTTGATGCCGGCATCGCGCACGATCGCGAGATCCGGAATCATGGGGATATAGAGGTAGATCGTGCTGGCCGTGAAGTAGAGGCAGATACTCATGATGTCCCACAGGAGCGGCGAGCGCAGGTGGGGATGGAGAAATACGTTCAGCAGCCGGTCGGGACGTCCCAGGTCGATGATCGGGTTGATCGCGCCGAAGCCGAGCACCAGGACCGTGATGAACTCGGCAGAGCGGGTGATGGAGCGGCGCCACTCGGCCTTGCTCACCCGGAGGATGGCGGAGATCAGCGTGCCGGCGTGGCTGATGCCGATGAAGAACACGAAGTCGATGATGTAGATGCCCCAGTATTCGGGCCGGTTCAACCCGGTGCGGCCCAGGCCGTAGCGCCACTGGAGGATGTAGGCAGTGATTCCCCACAACACGATGACTCCGAGGATCCCGGCAGCGACATAGAAGCGCGATGTGGTGTGCACCAGCGGCCGGAGCAGCACTTGCTCATCGGGTGGGAGCTGGGCGAGCTTCGCGGCGGTCGCTTCGCGCATATCAGGCCCTCGGCACCAGGTAGTAGACCTTGGGCTCGGTCCCGAGGTTCTCCATCACCCGCATGGCGCGCGGGTCCCTCTTCAACGCCTGCACGCGGTGACGTGGATTCTCGAGGTCGCCGAACACGATCGCTTCGGTGGGACACACCTCCGCACAGGCGGGCTGATAGTCGGCCTCGCGCAGCTCCCGGCCCTCGGCACGCGCCTGCTCGCGCGCCTTCTGCAAGCGGTGGTGGCAGAAGGTGCACTTTTCGATCACGCCCTTCGGCCGCACCGAGACGTCCGGGTTCAGATGGGCTCGCTCCGACGCGGGCCAGCGCGGCACGAACCAGTTGAAGTACTTCACCGTGTATGGGCACGCGTTGGCGCAGTAGCGGCACCCGATGCACCGGGGATAGATCTGGCCGACGATCCCCTCGGGGTTGATGTATGTGGCGCCGACGGGGCAGACCTGGACGCAGGGGGGGTTGTCGCAATGCATGCACGGCCGCGGCATGAAGTGCATGCTGGTGTTGGGAAACTCGCCCGTGACCTCCGTCATCACGCGCATCCACGAGAAGGCCCGTCCCATGTCCGCCTGATCCGGCGTCACCGTGGCGATGTTGTTCTCGCTCTTGCACGCCACCTCGCACGCGCCGCACCCCGTGCAGCGGTCCAGGTCGATGACCATCCCCCAGCGCGTCACCTCGCCGCCTCCCTCACGCACGCTCCAATCGCACGAAGGTCGAGTTCCACGCCGCGAGGCCCGTCAGCGGATCGGTCGACCCATCGAGCAGCTGGAATGGGTTCGCGAGCTCACCGCCGGGGTGCTTCAGCCCATACGGAGCGTTCACCTGTCCCAGCGCCGTGCCGGGGAAGACCTTGAGCCGCGCTCGATAGCGGCCGCGGCTGGAAACCACCCACACCATCGTCCCATCGTCGAGTCCCGCTTGCCCCGCCGTGCGGGGATGCACCTCCACCCAGGGCACCCAGTGGACATCCAGCGTGAGGCTGGGCTGCTCGGCAAGCCACGGCTCGAGCCCCAGCGTCCCGGAGGCAAGGGTTGAGACCCGGTAGGGGATGAGGCGCAGCGGAAACGCCGGCGGCGCAGCCGGTCCTGATCCCGTCACCCGCAAGGCGGCGTACGGCTGCCGCCCGCGGTCTTCGGTCTTGAGGGCGTGCAGCAACGCGTCGGGCAGGAGATCGATCCGGCCGCTCGCCGTGCGAGCCAGGCGCGCCGGGTCGGTCACGTCGAAGAGCAGGTCCGTCCACCCGCCCCGGTCGACCAGATCGCTCCAGAACGTCTCGAAGTCGGTTTGCTCCGGAAGCCACCACCCCCGCTCCTCCATCTGGCGGTAGTGGGTGCGCTGGAATTGGTCCCCCAGCGTCGTCCCTCTGCGCGCGGCGAACAGGCCACGGGCCCGCTCTTTGAGCAGCGCCGGCACGTCCGTATAAGGGAGACTCCTGGCGACGCTGCCACCCAACGCCCGGGCGAGCGCCAGAACCACCTCGGCCGTGGCGAGCGTTCTTGCCGGAGGCTCGACGAGAGGCTGGACCAGCCCCCACACCGGATAGGGATAGCAGGAGGGAGTGGGCGCATCCTGCCAGCGCTCGTAGGGGAGCACGTCGGGGAGGACCAGGTCGGCGAAGCGCGTCGTCTCGTCCAGGAAGGGAGAGAAGCTTGCGACGAACCCGATCCGATCGAGCGCCGCGCGCCACTGCTCCGGCTCCTGGGCGGAGGCCAACGGGTTGCTGTAGTACAGGAGCAAGGCATCGACTGGAGACTGCGCTCCGCGCGTGGCCGCGGCGGCAAATTGCCGCGCCGGATCACCCGATCCGAACGGCGCCGTCCCCGCGGCGAGCGGCCGGCGCCCGAGACCCGAGCGCGCCGGGGCATCGAGCTGCAGCCGTGACAGCGGCGCCAGCGGTGGCGCGTCACCGAACACGACGCCGCCCGGTCGACTGATGTTCCCCATCAGCACGTTGAGGCTGTGGACCGCGAGCCCGCTGAGGAGGCCATCCGGTGCATGCAACACGTCGGCCCCGCAAACGGCCACGGCGCCCGGATCGGCCGCGAACGCTCGCGCGAGCGCCACGATGCGCTCGACCGGAACGCCGGTCTGCGCGGACACCTCTTCGGTCCTGAAGTTGCGCAGCACGAGCGACCGGTAACCCTCGCGCGGCCTGCCCGCCGCATCCGGGGCATCTTCGAAACCGGTCACATGCCGGGACACGAAGGCGGCGTTGAAGGTCTGCTCCTTGATCAACACGTAGGCGAGTCCCAGCGCCAGCACGCCATGCGTTCCGGGCACCACGCCGATCCATTCGTGGGCGCGGGCGGCGGTGCGCGAAAAACGCGTGTCCACCTGAACGAAACGGCGCCGCGCCGTCTCGCCCGCTGCCGAACGGCCGAAGGCGCCATAGGCCTGCACAGGGGACCACCACCCCTCGAACAGCGGCGCGCCGAACGAGAGCACCAGCCGGGCGTTCT
>DATLVL010000301.1:0-2306 GCA_035577525.1 Gemmatimonadales bacterium
CGCCGCGTCGCCGCCGAAGAACACCTTCGGCTGGGTCGACTGCAGCGTCGCCTCGTTCAGCTTCGGCAGGCCCCACTTGTCGAATTCGACGCCGGCGTCCTTCTCGATCCAAGGGAAGGAGTTCTCCTGGCCGATCGCGACCAGCACGTCGTCGCAGGGGAAATGCTGGTCGGGCTCGCCGGTCGGCACCAGGCTGCGGCGGCCCTTGGCGTCGTATTCCGCCTTCACCGACTCGAACAGCACGCCGGTGAGCTTGCCGCCGACGTGGGTGAATTCCTTGGGCACCAGGAAGTTGAGGATCGGGATGTCCTCGTGCATGGCGTCCTCCTTTTCCCAGGGGGACGCCTTCATCTCCTCGAAGCCGGAGCGCACGATGACCTTGACGTCCTCGCCGCCGATGCGCTTCGACGTGCGGCAGCAGTCCATCGCGGTGTTGCCGCCGCCCAGCACGATGACGCGCTTGCCGATCTTGGTGGTGTGCCCGAACGACACGCTGGAGAGCCAGTCGATGCCGATGTGGATGTTCTTCGCGCCTTCCTTGCGGCCAGGAATGTCCAGGTCGCGGCCGCGGGGCGCTCCCGAGCCGATAAACACTGCATCAAAATTTTCGGAAAGAAGCTTTTTCAGCGAATCGATCTTCCTCTGCTTGAACGTCACCCCGAGATCCAGGATGTAGTTCACCTCCTCGTCGATCACCTCGAGCGGCAGGCGAAAGCGCGGGATCTGCGACCAGATCATGCCGCCGGCGCGCGGGTCCTGGTCGAACACGGTGACTTCGTAGCCGAGCGGCGCCAGGTCGCGGGCCACGGTCAGGGACGCGGGCCCCGCTCCCACGCACGCGATCTTCTTGCCGTTGGATTTTGTTTTTTTATGGGTGGAAATTCTCTTGCTGACGTCGTCGTTGTCCTTGTAATCCGCGGCGACCCTCTTCAGCCGGCAGATCGCGACCGGCTCGGGCTTGGCCTGCTGCGCTTCTTCGACGCGGCCGCGGCGGCAGGCGGGCTCGCACGGGCGGTCGCAGGTGCGGCCGAGGATGCCGGGGAAGACGTTGGATTTCCAGTTGACCATGTAGGCGTCGGCGTAACGGCCGGCGGCGATCAAGCGGATGTATTCAGGGACCGGGGTGTGGGCCGGGCAGGCCCACTGGCAATCGACAACTTTGTGGAAGTAGTCGGGGTTCTTGATGTCTGTCGGCTGCAACCTGTCTCCTCGCTACTCGGAGGTAGCTCTAATCCACCGCGGTGTTATTTATATTTGTGACCGCGAGTGTACTCCCCTCCGACAACCAGATAAAGCCTTAAGTTTCAGGCCTTAAGGGTTTCCTCGGCACGGGAGCGCGAGGCGCCGACTTCGTAGAACACCGACACGTAATGGGTGATCCTGCCGGTCTCGTCGCGCACCGCGCGCACGCTGCGCCACTCGCGGTAGACCGCGCCGTTCTTGCGCCGCGCCCAGGTCGAGCCCGACCAGTAGCCCTCGCGCTGCACCACGAGGTACATATCGTCGTAGAACTCGGACGGCTGCAGCGCGTTGCGGATCTCTTTTTCCGGGCCGCCGAGCACTTCGTCGCGGGCGTAGCCGGTGATGTGGGTGAACGAGCGGTTGACGGTGAGCACCGTGCCGTCGGCGGAGGTGATCATGATCGCCTCGGTCATGCCCTCGAGCGCGTGCGCGGCGAGCAGCAGCCGCTCCGTGTCCTCGCCCACGTCGGTGACGTCGTCGGCGACGAAAACGACCTTCCTCAGCGCAGGGGTAATCGAGCCGTCGCGCGAGGGCGTTTCGGCGACCGCCTGCATGCGCGCCTTGAGCGAGCGCACGCGGCCGCGGCGATCGACCAGGCGCAGCGCGAGCTCCTGCGGCTTGCCGCTGGCGGCCGAGCGCACGATGGCGATGCGCACCCGGTCGGCGTCGTCGGGGTGCACCTTGGCGAGCGCGTCCGCGCCGGGCTCGAGCTCCGGGCGGTCGAGCAGGCGGTCGAACGACGGGCTGGCGTAGATCCAGCGGCCGCTCTCGTCCACCAGGCCGATCAGCTCGGCGGCGTTCTCGGCGATCAGGCGGTAGCGCGCCTCGCTCTCGTGCAGCGCGCCGCGCGCATCGACCAGGCCGCGGTTCTGCTGGTACATCACCCAGCCGACCGCGCAGCTGTAGCCGATCGAGCCGAAGAAGCACAGCGCGGTGACGAGGGTGCTGGTCGGCGCGTCGTAGCCCTCCCCCAGGCCCGCCATCGCCGCCGCGGCGCCGAAGCCGAAGGCGGCGATCGACCAGGTGCCGCCGGGGATGCCGCCGATCGCGATCGCGTTCAGCGT
>DATLVL010000302.1:0-3010 GCA_035577525.1 Gemmatimonadales bacterium
ACCGGGAAGTCTCGGCCCGGAACGTGAAGCGTTCATGAACCTGGCTGGCAGCCCCTATCCGCCGACCTTCAACGGGGCAGCCCCTGCGGTCCCTCCCCACACTGCGGCCGGCACGAGCCAACGGGAACAAGGCGGCGGGCACGGCGGGGGTCGGCGGGCAGGTGCCGGCGCACACCCTACCTACGACCTCGGCGGCCACCCCCACGTCCCGCCGGCGTGCGTCCGCGGCTGCGCGTCGTCGTCCGGGTCGTCGTCCTCCGGCTCGTCGTCGTCGTGGCGTACCGCCTGGTGCACGACACCGAGCGCGTCGTACCGGCTCGGGAAGACGTACAGGTCAACGCCGCCCTCCGGCGCCTCGCCGATCACGACCGCCGGCAGCGGCGCCCACTCGCGCTCCGTGGCGTCGCCGTCCTCGACTTCCGGCATCGCCGGGTGGTAGTGCACGATCCGCCCCGGCGTCGCCGGCGGCGGACTCGGGTCGTCCCTCTGCGTGTCATCAGCCATGCGGTACAGCGTACGCGGTACGCTCCCGTTCCATGAGCCTCGCCACCGACGCGCAGCTCAGCCGCGTCCGCAACGCCGCCCAACGCCGCCGCCAACTCGAAGGCGAACTCGAGGAAGCCATCACCCAGCTGCGAGCCGAGATGCAGCGCGCCCGCGACGGCGGCTACTCCACCACCGACATCGGCCAGGCCGCAGGGCTGAGCCGGCAACGCGTCAACCTCGCCACCCGAGGAGCCACCGATGGGACGCCCTAGCCTCCTGACCCCCGAAGTCCACGAAGGCATCTGCCGGATGATCACCGCCGGCGTGCCGTTCAAGACCGCAGCCGAAGCGCACGGCATCTCGTACCAGACGTTCCAGAACTGGCGCATCCGCGGCCGCGACGCGCTGAGCGTCGCTCAGGAGCACGAGGCGGACGTTCCCGACGACGACCGGAAGTACGTGGACTTCTTTGAGGCCGTTCCCGTGGCCAGGGCGAACTGCATCGCCAGGCTGGTGCTGCTCGTGTCGCAGGCGGCGCAGACGGACTACCGGGCGGCGCTGCGGATGCTGGCGGTGTACGACCCGCAGACGTGGGCGGATCGTCGGTGGCTGGAGGTGGCGCTGCGCCCGCCGGATGAGGGGCTGCCGACGGGTGACGTGGCGAACGTGGAGCCGGTGCGCATCCTGCCGGACGTGCAGCGCGCGTCGCAGCTGGTGGCGATCCTGGACGAGGCGGGGCTGCTCGCAGACGAGTAGGCGTGTGGGTACACTGGCCGGACTGTGGGTACATCAGACGGCACCGTGAAGATCCGCGTTGACCCGGCCGACCTGGAGCGGTGGCGGAAGGCAGCACAGGCCGACGTGGTGAGCCTGTCCACGTTCATCCGCGACTCGGTCAACCTGCGGCTCGCCGGCGCGTCGCGGCCGGTGTTCTCGGACGCGACGCTGCGGGCGAACGGCGAGCAGCGCGGCGAGCTGGACAGCCTGTCGCGCGAGGAGCTGGAGCAGCGGACGCGGCCGAAGGCTCGGCGCAACGTGGCCGCGACCGCGCGCACCTGCGACCGGCGGGCGTTCCACCGGTCGGGTGTCTACTGCAAGACGTGCGGCGCCACGCCGGCGTGAAGCCACTCTCCTCGCTTCCGCGCCGGCAGCGCACGAAGATCGCGGAGCGGGTGCTGCGCGACTGGGACGCGCCGCGCCTGCGCTACACGCCGGACTACTTCGACCCGACGCTGAAGCAGCGGGTGCTGCTGAGCTTGGACAGGCTCGATGTGTTCTACGGCGGCGCCGCCGGGCCGGGTAAGTCGTGGGGTCTGCTGGCCGGTGCGCTGCAGTACGTGGACGTGCCGGGGTACGCGGCGATCATGTTCCGCCGCACGTTCCCCGAGCTCGCTCAGTCGGGTGGGCTGATCGAGGTGTCGAAGCTGTGGCTGGACGGCACCGACGCGCGCTACCACCAGGGCGATCATCAGTGGACGTTCCCGAGCGGCGCGACGCTGACGTTCGGGCACATGCAGTACGAGACGGACAAGGATCGGTACCGCGGCGCGAGCTTCCAGTTCATCGCGTTCGACGAGTTGACGACGTTCACCGAGACGCAGTTCCGGTACCTGTTCGGCCGGCTCAGGCGTCCCGAGAAGTCGCCGGCCGGCGCCGCGGCGGACGGCATGACACTCGACCAGGTGCCGCTGCGGATGCGCAGCGCGTCGAACCCGGGCGGCCCCGGACACGACTGGGTGAAGGCGCGGTACATCGACCGCGAGACGCGGGAGCGGCGCGTGTTCCTGCCGGCGCGCCTGTCCGAGAACCCGCACATGGACCAGGCGGCGTACCTCACGAGCCTGGCCGAGCTGACGGAGGTCGAGCGCGAGCGGCTGATCCTGGGCGACTGGGACGCGATCGACGCGGGCGGCATGTTCGAGCCGACGCTGTGGCCAACGATCGGCCCGGGCTTCCAGACCGATCAGTGGCTGCGGGTGTGGGACATGGCCGGCTCGAAGCCGACACCGGAATACCCGGACCCGGACTGGACGGTCGGCCTGCGCCTCGACCGCGACCGCGCGACGGGGCAGGTGTACGTCACGGACGTCGTGCGGTTCCGCGAAGACCCGGCCACGACCGAGGAGATCGTGAAGGCGACGGCGGTGCGGGACGGGCATGGCGTGGTCGCGATCGAGCAGGAGCCTGGCTCGGCCGGCGTGTCGGTGATCACCAGGTACAGCCGTCACGTGCTGCAAGGCCTGGCGGCGGTGCACGGCATCCGCCCGACCGGCGACAAGGTGACCAGGGCGCGGGCTGTCGCGGCGGCTGCTGGGCGCGGCGAGGTGACGCTGGTCGTGGGGCCGTGGAACGCGGAGTTCCGCCCGGAGCTGCGCAGGTTCCCGCACGGCGCGCACGACGACCAGGTGGACACCCTCGCGCACGGCTACAACCACATCGAGCGCCTCGCGGTGGTGTTCTCCACGACCACGCCGGGTGCTGCGCGCCTGCCGAACGCACGCGACCGCCGCGCCCGGTAGCCTCG
>DATLVL010000303.1:0-3786 GCA_035577525.1 Gemmatimonadales bacterium
CACGATCGCCGTACCCGTGCTGATTCACGGCGACGCCGCGTTTCCCGGGCAGGGGGGGGTCGCCGAAACGTTCAACCTGGCGCGCCTCGCCGGCTACGCGACGGGCGGCACGATTCATCTGATCGGCAACAACCAGATCGGGTTCACGACCGACCCGCGCGAGGGACGCTCCACCGACTACTCGAGCGATCTCGCCAAGGGCTTCGACGCGCCGATCATCCACGTCAACGCCGACGATCCCGAAGCGGCGCTCGCCGCGGTGCGGCTCGCGATGATGTATCGCGAGAAGTTCCGCAACGACGTCGTGATCGACGTCGTCGGGTATCGGCGCCACGGGCACAACGAAGGCGACGAGCCGGCGTACACGCAGCCGATGATGTACGAGCGCATCAAGCAGACCCCGACGGTGCGCGAGAAGTACGCGGCGCAGCTCGCCCAGGAAGGCGTGGTGGACCAGGCGGCGGCCCAGGCGGAGTGGGATGCGGCCTACGCGCGGCTGCAGGAGGTCCAGCAGGTACTGAAGGCGAGCCTGGCCGCAGGGACGGGCGGCGAGGAGCCGCGCCGCATCTCACAGCAGACGGCCGCGGAGCCCGAGACGGCCGTGCGTGCCGAGCTGCTGGCGACGCTGAACGAGCAGCTGCTCGCCGTCCCGGAGACTTTCACGCCCAACGCCAAGTTGAAGAAGCAGCTCGACCGCCGGCGCGATACCCTGGGACCCTCGGGCGGCATCGAGTGGGCCCAGGCCGAAGCGCTGGCCTTCGCGTCGTTGCTCGCCGAAGGCCTCCCGATCCGCCTCACCGGCCAGGACAGCGCGCGTGGCACGTTCAGCCAGCGCCACCTCGTCCTGCACGACGCGACCAACGGCCGGCGCTACGCGCCGATGCAGCACCTGCCGGGGGCGCGAGCGCCGTTCGAGCTGCACAACAGCCCGCTATCGGAGCTGGCGTGCATGGGCTTCGAGTACGGCTACGCGGTGGCGGCGCCCGAGGCGCTGGTGCTGTGGGAAGCGCAGTACGGCGATTTCGCCAACGGCGGCGAGGTGATCATCGATCAGTTCATCATCTCGGGACTCGCCAAGTGGGGACAGACGTCGCGCCTCACGCTGCTCCTGCCGCACGGCTATGAAGGCCAGGGGCCGGAGCACTCGAGTGCCCGCCTGGAGCGGTTTCTCGCCCTCGGCGCGGAGGGGAACATCCGCATCGCCAACTGCACGACGCCGGCCCAGTACTTCCACTTGTTGCGGCGCCAGGCCCGGCACGGCGACATGCGGCCGTTGGTCGTCTTCACGCCCAAGAGCCTGCTGCGCCTCCCGGCGGCGACGTCGCGGCTCGAAGAGCTGACGGGCGGCAGATTCCGCGCCGTGCTCGACGATCCCGGAACCGCGGATCGCCGCGACGCCGTCACCCGGCTCGTACTCTGCAGCGGCAAGATCTACTACGATCTGCTCGCCTCCCCGGCGCGCGCCGCGGCGGCGCACGTGGCCATCGCACGCGTCGAGCTGCTCTACCCCTTCCCCGTCGCCGATCTGACGGAGCTGGTGCGCCGCTATCCGAAGCTCACGGAAGTGGTGTGGGTGCAGGAGGAGCCGCGCAACATGGGCCCGCGCAAGTTCATGCTGCCGAAGCTGCGCGACCTCACCCCGACCGGCATCACCATCAAGGACGTCTCCCGTCCCGAGCGGGCGAGCCCCGCCGAAGGCTATCCGGCGGCACATCAGGCCGAGCAGGCGAGGATCGCGAAAGAAGCACTCACCTGACAGGCAACCCGATTCTCGTCGTCGTTCGACTCGCCGTTTTGGGAGTATTCGTCCTGGCGGCGGTCGTTGCGGGCCTGTCGTGGCTTGTTCGTGCGCGCAAGATCTCGCCGTTCAGCGCCGTGGGACGAGGGATGCGGCACATCACCGACCCAGTGATCAACCCGATCGAACGCATGGTGGTGCGGCGGCGGCAATCCGGTCCAGGCCGGGTGGTGGCTGGTCATCATCGTGGCGGTGATCGGCGCGCTCATCCTCGCACTCGCCCAATGGGGCATCGGCGCCTGGTACTCGATCAGCGATGCGGTCCAGGAAGGCCCGCGCTCCATGCTCCGCGCGACTGTGGATGTCGCGTACTACGTTCTGGTGATCGCGCTGTTCATCCGCGTGATCGGCAGCTGGGTCGGGTACTTCCGGTATACGCGCTGGATGCGACCGATGTACTGGCTCACCGACTGGATCGTCGAGCCGCTGCGTCGCATGCTGCCTCCGATGGCCCAGATGGACTTCAGTCCCCTCGTCGCGTGGCTCCTCCTGATGGCGCTGCGGTGGTTCGTGCAGCACGTACTCCTCTGACGCAGTCAGCTTGAAATCAGCCGCTCGAGTGCAGGTTCAGGTCGTCCCGCGCGCCAGTGCCACTGCGGTTGCCGGCCGTCATGGAGACGGTGTCCGCATTCGCATCGCTGCCCCTCCGGTGGACGGCGCGGCGAACGCAGAGCTGGTGCGATTCATGGCGAAGCGGCTCGGCGTATCGCGAGGCGCGGTGACCATCGCCCGCGGGCAGTCGTCCCGCAGTAAGACCGTAACGATCGAAGGGATTTCGACCGACGCCGCGCTGGCGCGCCTGCTGGAGGACATGTGAGACTGCTCAAGACGCTCGTCAGCTTCGTCGTCGCAACGCTCGTCGGAGTACTCGGCGATCAGCTCTTCGGCGCCTTCGGAATGATCGTGGGATTCATCGCGGGTGGCGTTGCTGCCTGGTGGGTTGCGCGCCGCATCATGGATGGCTGACCGCTGACGGCCGATCGCTGCTCTTGAAGACGCGGAACAAGTAGAAGAGCGAGGGCACGAGCACGAGCGCGCCGAGCACGAGCGCCACCATCACGAGCTGGAGCGTAGTCGCCGGAGCGGCGGCAGACGCGACGTCCAAGTCGGGCGGGACGAGGTAGGGATACTGGCTCCACGCCCATCCCCAGAGCACCAGCGACACCTGCAGCATGACGGCGACGCGCGCCAGCACATAGCGCCGCCGCGCCAGCGCCGCCAGTGCGCTGATGGCCACAACCGCGGTGACCAGCTGAAACGGCAGCGCCCAGGGCGACCCGACGAGACCGTGCCGCATCAGGGGCGCGCTCGTTCCAGCGCTCACGATCGCCACGAGCGCCGCAGCACCGACCGCAACCCCCGACCCGATCGCGCGTCGCCGGAAGTCCTCGCGGAGCGCTCCCGCGGGCGCTTCGAGCGTCAGATATGTGGCGGCGAGAAACGCGAAGCAGGCGAGGGTCACGACACCGATGCTGAGCGGGAACGGGGCGAGCCACGGCGTGATGTACTGGGCGGCGAACGACCCCGCTGGTCCCGTCGCGGCACTCCCCACCGCGCCCGCCGCGACAGCGCCGAGCGCCGTCCCGAGCAGCAGCGGCGTCACGAGGCTCGCGATGGCAAAGACACGACCCCAGCGCCGCTGCACCGCGTCTCGGTCGCCGCCGTAGCCGCGGAACGCGAACGCCGAGCCGCGCAGCACGATGCCGATGAGCACTCCCGTCAGCGGCAGGTTGAGCGGCACGACGAGGCGGGCGAACGCCGCGGGAAAGCAGGTAAACAGCAGCACGATGGCGAGAATCAGCCACACGTGGTTCGCTTCCCACACCGGTCCGATCGAATGATCGATGATTGCCCGCGGACGCTCACCGCGCTTCGCGCCTCCGGCGACCAGATCCCAGAAACCGGCTCCGAAGTCGGCCCCACCGAAAACCGCGTACGCGGTAATCCCGAAGAACAGCACCACGGCGTTGGCGTTGGCCAGATTCATC
>DATLVL010000304.1:0-21573 GCA_035577525.1 Gemmatimonadales bacterium
GGGGAGCAGATAGACCGAGGGCGGATCAATGCGCAGCACCGCGGCCATCCCGGCGCCGGGGGGCTGGCCGGCAAATGGATCACCACCACCCGCCGCCGTGGTGGTCGTCGGGTTGGTCGGCTGCGGCCCTGCTGCTGCCGCCACCTGGACCGCCGCCTGCCCGCGCTTCTGGCCCGCGCGGGCCTCGACGATCGCGACGCCGGCGCCTACACCGGTGACGGTACCACTGCCGTCGACGCGGGCGACGGCGGTGTTGTTGGAGACCCACTGGATCCGGGCCGCGGGGAGCACGTTGCCCACCCGGTCGTACGCGGTCGCGATCAAGCCGTAATGCTCACCCGCCTTGATGCTGATCGACGGAGGCGCCACCTGGACTTCGGTCACCGTCTGGGCCGCCAGCGGGGATGCAGCGGCAGCCAGTGCAAGCAATCGGGTGATGATCATTGCCGCCTAATGTAATGCCTCAGCGCGAGGCCGTAACCCTGATTGGGCTCACACGATAGGCGTTTGGCTTGGTGTCCGAGGAGTGCCGCGGCGCGCGTCCGCTGAGGCGGCGGGACGTGCTGCTCGCTCACTTGCGTCGGACTGTTAGTCGGATAAGCTATAGGCCCCCAGCGAGACACAACCTGCGGAGGACACATAGATGGTCTCGACCACAGAGTTCACGGGAATGGGCGGCCCCGGAATGATGGAGCCGATGTTCCCGCCGGAGCCAGCGCCCGAACCGGTGCCGGCACCGCTGTACACTCCGTCGATGGATGAGGGGACGTCGCCGCCCAGGCCCAAACGGGCGCCGGCGAAGAAAAAGAAGAAAGCGTCGAAGCCGAAACCGAAGGCGAAGAAGAAGGCCCCGAAGAAGGGGAAGAAGAAGGCAAAGCGCGCCAAGCCCAAGGCGAAGAAGAAGACGGCGCGCAAGACGAAGCGCCGGCGTCGCTAAACGATTCGGACGATCGCTCGCGGGAGCGCTTCCGCGATGGCCGCGGCCATTCGCTGGAGGCGCTCCCGTGGCACGTTTGTGACTCTGGAATCCGCCGGCGGCCGGCTCACGGTCGTCAGTTGTACTGCCTCCGGCTGCGCCAGGACGACGAGCGGCAGCCAGACGGAGAGGCTCGCGTCGCTCGAGCCGTCCCATTCCGGTCCCCGGACCACCATGGCCTGTATTGTCACGGGCGCGAGCGCCTGATACGACTGGGCGATGCGCTCGGCCTCGACGACGGCCCCGTTCACCCGCTCGGCCGGGCCGGGATCGAGCTTCATGATGCGCGCGTCGAGCCGCCGCAAGGCGTCGCGGATGGACGGCACTCGGGCGGCGATGCCGTTGGAGAGGATGGCGACGCGCACCGCGGGGACGAGCGCGTCCCGCGCCGCGAGCACGCGGTCGACGGCCACGGCGAACCGCGGGTGCAGCGTCGGCTCGCCGTGCCCCGACAGTGTGATCCAGTCGGGGGCCGTCGCCGACCGCTCGAGCGCGCGCCGCAGCGCCTGGCCGACTTCGTCGGGAGACGGCCAGCGGTCTCGCGCAGCACGTGGAGTGGTGAATCCGCAGTCACAATAGGGACAGTCGAGCTCGCACAGCTTCGAGCGCGGCGGCAGGAGATCGATCCCCAGACTGTGTCCCAGGCGACGGGAGTCGACCGGTCCGTAGACGATGGCTCCCGCGAACGGGGTTGCATCGGCCATCCGGCAAGGTACGTTGTGGCGGCCCGCCAACGAAGAGGTGCGTCATGCGCAGCGTATGCGGTGTGGTGGTGCTCGCGGCTGCCTGCGCGGCACCCAAGGTCCCCACCGGAGACCCCCAGCAGGAAATCACCGCCGCGCTCACCCGCTCGGCGAGCGACTGGAACCGGGGTGACCTCGACGGCTTCATGAGCGACTACGCGAAGGATTCGACGACGAGCTACGTCACCGGGGGCCACGTGCAGTACGGCTGGCAGCCCCTCTACGATCATTACAAGACAACGTATTTCGGTCCCGGGAAATCCCGCGACTCGTTGTCCTTCGACGAAGTGCGCGTCCGCCCGCTCACCATGGACCTGGCGTTCGCCACGGCCCGCTTCGCGCTGCACCGCGGCGATTCCCTCACGGCCAGCGGGCCGTTCACGTTGATCCTGCAGAAGCGGGGGACCCGCTGGCTGATCCTCCACGATCACACGTCGGCGGATCCCAAGCCGTGAGTCGCTGGAGGACCGTCGCGCAGCTCGGCGCCCTTGCGCTGGCCGCGGCGTGCACGTCCCCCGGGAAAGGGATGATCGCGCTGGAGGGCGCGACGCTGATCGACGGCTCGGGCGGTGCGCCCAAGACCGACGCGCTGATTCTCGTCAAGGATGGGGAGATCAAAGCGGTCGCGCGCGTGAACGAAATCAAGGTGCCACGCGGCGCCGAGCGCATCAATCTATTGGGCAAGACGATCATCCCCGGGCTGATCGACGACAACGCGATGGTGGAGCGGTGGGCGTTACCGCGCTACGTCGCGTGGGGCGTCACATCGGTGCGCGACGTGCATTCGCCGGCGGATTCAGGGTTTACGCTCAAGAAAGACGTCGATCTCGGATCCATCATCGGGCCGCGCGTGTACACGGCGGGGGCGGCGATCGACGGGCTCGCCCCCACGCTCCCCGGCGCCGCCGCGGTGTCGGGGGACGAAGAAGCCCGACAGGCGGTGGATCAGCGCGCCGTCGCCGGAGCGGATTTCGTGATGGTCTACACGAAGATCACGCCGGAGCTGTTGCGGGCCATCATCGACGAAGCGGCGACGCTGCGGCTGCGCGTCGCGGCACGCGTCGGCAAGCTCGACGCCGTGTCCGCTGCACGCGCCGGCGTGGCCTCGCTGGAAGATCTCTCGGGGATACTCGCGTCGGCGATGGACCCTGCCCCCTTCGTCCGCGCCCACGATCTTTTCTTCCCCGGCCTCACGCTGGAGGAAGCCAGCTGGGGGGGGCTCGACTCGGCGACGGTGGAGCGGACTGCCCGTGCCCTGGCCGCCACGCACGTCGCTATCGTGCCGGCACTGGTCACGCACGACACCTACGCCCGGTTCGACGACCCCGCGCTGGCGACGCGCTTCGGCATGTCCGACGTCCCCGGCGACGCCGCGTCGGTGCGCGACGCCGCGGGGTGGCTGCAGCGCAGCGGCTGGCGCGCGCCGCAGTTCGCCGCGTTCCGCCGCGGCCGCGACCGGCAGGATCAATTCGTGCGGGACTTCAAGGCCGCCGGGGGACTGGTGGCCACGGGCACCGGCGCCGCGAGCCCGCTGCTCGTTCCGGGAGCCTCGCTGCACGAAGAGCTGGCGCTGCTCGTCGCGGCGGGCTTCAGCCCGCTCGAGGCGCTCACCGCCGCGACCCGGCACGCCGCCCAGGTGCTGGACGCCGATTCCCTGGGCGTTTTGGTACCGGGCAAGGTGGCCGATCTGGTCGTGCTGAACCGCAATCCCGTGGATGACATCTCCGCCACCCGCGATATCGCCTGGGTCATGCTGCGCGGGCGGGCGATCAAACCGGATTCTTTGAGGGCCGAATGGAAAAAGTGACCTGTGTGGGGCTCGTGCTGCTCGCCGCCGCGGCGTGCCAGCGCCCCAAGCCGTCGAATACCGCCGCGCCGCCGCCGGCGGCGAACGCCAGCTATGACGTGTTGCTCACCGGCGGTTGGATCGTCGACGGTAGCGGCAATCCGCGCTGGCGCGGGGATCTCGGCGTGCGCGGCGATCGCATCGCCGCGATCGGCCGCCTCACCGGAACGGCGAAAGAAACCCTCGACGTGAAGGGGCTGGTCGTCGCGCCCGGCTTCATCGATATGCTGGGACAGTCGGAGACGAATGTCCTGATCGACAACCGGGCGCTCTCCAAAGTGACCCAAGGGATCACCACCGAAGTGACCGGGGAGGGCGGCTCCGTCGCACCGCTCACCGACCGGCTGGTCGCGCTCGATTCCGCGGTGATGAAGAAGTACAAGTTCAGCGAAGACTGGCGCGACCTCGACGGCTACTTCGCCCACCTCGAGCACACCGGCTCCACGATCAACATCGCGACGTTCGTCGGCGCGACGCAGGTACGGATGGCGGTGATCGGCTTCGCCAACCGTCCAGCTACCGGTCCTGAGCAGGCCCACATGGAAGCGTTGGTCGACACCATGATGGAGCAGGGCGCGCTCGGGGTGTCGACGGCGCTGCTGTACGCCCCGGCGATCTATGCGCCGACCGAAGAGCTGATCGGGCTCGCCCGTGCGGCGCGCCGCCACGGCGGGATCTACGCCTCGCACATCCGCAACGAGGCGGCACACGAAGACGACGCGCTCGATGAGGTTTTCCGTATCGCGCAAGCCGCCGATATCCCCGCAGAGATCTGGCATTTCAAGGCGGCGGGCACGCCGCAGGCGGGCCGCATGCCGCACCTGATTCAGCGCATCGACTCCGCCCGGGCGGCCGGGCTCGACATCACCGCCGATCAGTATCCGTATATCGCGGCCGCCACGTCGCTCGACGCGTCGATTCCCCAATGGGCGCACGCCGGCGGGATCGATTCACTGCTCGCCCGGCTGCGTGACCGGCCGACTCGCGCCAAGCTGCGGACCGAAATGCTCACCGGCGGAGGAGACGAGAACCCCTACATCAATTCGGGCGGCGCCGACGGGGTGCTGATCGCCGGGGTGTTCGAGGACTCGCTGCACGCGCTCGACGGCCGTCACCTCGGGGAGATCGCCCGCGAGCGCAAGAAGGACCCGATCGAGACGCTGTTCGACATCGTGCTCGCCGATCACGCCCGCACCGGCGCGATCTATTTCGAAATGAACGAAGAAGACGTAAAAGCCGGGCTGAAGACGTGGTGGGTGGCGGTCGACTGCGATGCCTCCGGTGTCGCTCCCGACGGGCCGTTCGGGAAGGACTACACGCATCCCCGGGCCTACGGAACGTTCCCGCGCATCCTCGGCCTGTACGTTCGCCAGCAACATCTGATGCCGCTCGAGTTCGCGGTGCGCAAAATGACGTCCCTCGCGGCACAGCGCGTCGGCCTCGCCGACCGCGGGTTGCTCAGACCCGGGATGGCCGCCGACATCACCGTCTTCGATCCTGAGACGGTAAACGACCGCGCGACATTCGAGAAGCCACACCAGCCCTCCGTCGGCATCACCTATGTGCTGGTCAATGGCCAGATCGTGCTGCGGCGCGGCGAGATCACTGCGGCTCGCCCGGGTCGCGGCCTGCGCGGGCCCGGCTACGTGCCGTCGGATCGCCGCGCCAAGGGCGGCGCCACGAGCGGATGACGCTCGGGCGGCTGTTGCTCGCCTGGGTCCCCGTGGCGATCTGGTTCGCCGCCGCCGGCTGGGCCGCGCATCGTGTGACGGGCGTCACCGTGAGTCCGGCCCCGGCGGCGGGCACGCTCGGTGCCGTCGCGTTCGAAGCGCTCATCGTCACGCTGTTTGCGTCGCTGTGGTTCGACAGCCTCGGCCACGGCGCGTGGTATATGCTGTTCGGCCTCGTCGGGCTCCTCGCGTCCGCTCTGCCGACGCGTCCCGCATTTGCAGCGGTGGTATTTTCGGTGATGCGATATGTTGGTGCAGGCGCCATACTCGCGTGGCGGCTCGGATGAGGAATTCACCTGGGAACCTTTCTTCAACTCGAGGACTATCAGCCAAGCTAGAGATCAAACGGCTTCCCTGAGCCCGTCGCCGTGGATTTCGCATTCGCGACCAGCCGGAACACCGATTCACCTCCAGACCCAAGGGGGCCTCATGTCGACCTCGCTGGAGCAGGCGATCACCCGCCTGGAGCGTTTCTTTTCAGCCCTCGATTCGCGCCAAGGCGTATTGGGTCGCCGATTACTGGGTGTGCCCCGCCCCGAAGACGAGCAGCTGACACAAGTCCTGGTCGGCGAGCGGCGTGCCAAGACGAAGATGGATGGCTCAGTCGGTGGGTCATTGGTCACCACGGCCTGGGCCGCATGGGAGATGATGGACCTGGGACTCGACGCGCTGCAGGGCAGCCTGGCGCGGCTCGTGGCCTGGGTGCTGACGTTCCTGGAGATGCCGCCCGCGCTGTCGGCGCCATCGCCGCTCGCCCTGCCCAACGGGACCGTACTCACGAGCGCGGAAGGGGCGACGTTCGCCGCGGAGTGCCTCGGGTTGCGCGTGTTGCTGCGAGCGCGCCAGGATGCCCGCCCGCGTGTGTTGCGCCGTCTCGAGCGGGTGCTGAGCCTCTGGCCCAGTGTACACAACGAGCTCGCCGCCAGCGCCCTCGGCGTGGTGGCGGTGGCGCCGGTCCCCTACCATGACCGGCTCCCCGCGTGCGTCGAGCGTCTCGGCGAGAGCCAGCGTCCCGACGGGACGTGGGGCGACGCGAACCTGTTCCACATGCTCGAGTCGCTGCTGCTCGCGGGGATCCGGCCTGCGCAGCAGCTGATCTCCAACGCCGTGCCCGCACTGTTGGCGATGCAGCGGGAGGACGGCAGCTTCGACGAGCCGGCGAACGAAGAGCGAGCGTTGATCGGGCTCAAGTCGCTGCTGGTCGCGCAAGAAGTGTAAGTCGCGCAAGAAGTGTAAGGAGAAGACGGTAGAGGGCGGACGAGGGCGGTAGAGGGCAAACCTCTGCCGCCCTCTCCCGTCTTCTACCGTCTTCTGCCGCCCTCCATATTTCAGCACCATGACCGCAACCGGCGTCCGCCTCACGGCCTTCTCCCACGGCGCGGGATGCGCCTGCAAGCTCGGGTTTTCCGAGCTGAGCGAGGTGCTGCGCCACATCCCCGTCCCGCACGACGCGCGTATCCTCGTCGATGCCTCGACACGCGACGATGCGGCGGTGTTCCAGCTCTCACCCGAGCGGGCGCTGGTTGCGACGGTGGATTTCTTCACGCCGATCGTCGACGACGCGTACGACTTCGGGCGCATCGCCGCCACCAACGCTTTTTCCGACGTCTACGCGATGGGCGGCGCGCCGCTGTTCGCGCTCAACCTCGTCGGGTGGCCGCGGGACCGGCTGCCCTTCGAGCTGCTGGGCGAGGTGCTGCGGGGCGGCAGCGACGTGGCGCAGGCCGCAGGCGCGTTCGTGCTGGGCGGCCACTCGGTGGACGATCCCGAGCCGAAGTTCGGGATGGTGGTGATCGGCGACGTCCATCCCGACCGCATCGTCACCAACGCCGGGGCGCAGCCCGGCGACGCCCTGTTGCTGACCAAGCCGATCGGGACCGGAGTCATCACCACCGCGCTGAAGCGCGACCTCGCCGACGCCGCGACGCTCGAAGGCGCGGTGACGGCGATGACGACGCTCAACGCGGCCGCGTCGCGGGCGATGCTGGCGGTCGGCGTGCATGCCGCGACCGACGTCACGGGCTTCGGGCTGCTCGGACACCTCCATTCGCTGCTGCGCGCCAGCGGCGTCGCGGCGACGCTCGCCGCCGCGAAGGTCCCCGTGCTCGCCGGCGCCCGCGAGCTGCTGGCGCGCGGCGCGGTGCCGGGCGGGACAAAGCGCAATCTCGAGAGCGTGCGCGAGGTGGTGCGGTTCGCCGCTACGATCCCCGAAGGGGAGCGCCTGCTGCTCGCGGACGCGCAGACGTCGGGCGGCCTGCTGATCGCGCTGCCGCCGGAGCGCGGCGAGCGGTTGCAGCAGGCACTGGCGCGTGAAGGCCTCGCGGCCGCCGCGGTGATCGGAGTCGTCACGGCGGGGCCAGCGGGAACGATCGACGTCCGTTAAATCTCAGGGGACAATGAGCGCCATCCCGGAGTACCGGTCGCTCTCCCCCGACGCGCTCGATGCGCTCGAGCGCGCGGTGCGGGAGCGGCGCCGCGTCGCGCTGTCGCGCCGCGGCACCGAGTACGTCGTCGTGGCGGAGCAGCTGCACATCGACGGGCGCGACGAGGCGCTCGATGCCCGGTTGCCGATGACCGGCGAAGTGCTGCGCTTCCCGCTGCGCGAGCTCGATCGCTTCTCCGTCCTGCCGTGAGCGCGCGCTGATGTTCACTCGCCTCCTCGTCGGCCTGGACGGGAGCCCGCACGCCGACGCCGCGCTGGAGCAGGCCGTGGTCCTGGCGCGGCGCTTTCATTCCTTGATCATCGTGGCGGCGGTGGAGGAGTCCAACAAGGGCGGTGCCCAGGCGGCGGCCGCGCTGGTCGACCGGGGGCGGTTCCGCGTCGCGGCGGCGGGGCTCGAGGTCGAAGGGCAGCAGCAGCAGGGAGACCCGGACGTCGCCCTCGCGGAATTGGCGAAGGGAGTGGATGCGGTGCTGGTGGGGCGGCGCGGGGTCGAGACCGAGCACGCGGGGCCGACGGCGCTGGGACACACCGCCGCGTCGCTGATCCGGCTCTCCGAGCGCACCGTGATCGTGTGCGGCGGCGGCCCGTCGCCGATGCAGGTGTGCGCCGTGGCGTTCGACGGCCGCAACCACAGGGCCCTGGACCTGGCGGCGCGTTTCGCCAGCGTCACCGGCAGCACGGTGCATGTGATTCACGCCTGCAGCGACCGCGCCGAAGGCATGCAGATCCTGGGGCAAGCCGAAGCCGAGCTCTCGCTGCTCGGCGTGCCGTTCCAGACGCACCTGGAAGAAGGCTCGGCCGGCGACGTGGTGGGGCGCGTCGTGCGGGCGATCCGCGCCGACGCGCTGTTCGCCGGGGCGCACGTGCCGCGCGGGCCGCTGGAGCGCCGCGCCAGCGTCGCCTCCCACACCGAAGACATCCTGTTGCACACCGATCTGCCCGTCGTCATCCAACCCTGATGCCCGCCCGCGCCGTCACCTCAGTGCTGGTGCACGCCGATGAAAGCTGTCTGGGCAATCGCCGGGACGATCCCAGTCCCGGCGGCAACGGCGCGTTGATCGAGGCCCCCGCGGGTGACAGTATCGCGCGCTGGGATTTCTACGAGTTCGCCCCCGCCACCACCAACAACCGCATGGCGTTGGCCGGCGCGATCGCGACGCTCGAGTGGGTACACCGGCAGTGGCAGCACGCCCGCATTCGCTACGTCTCCGATTCGGAGTATCTCGTAAAAGGAATCACGGAATGGCTCCCGGGATGGAAGGCGCGGGGCTGGAAACGCAAAGGGGGAGAGATCGAGAATCTGCTGCTGTGGCAAAAGCTCGATCAGGCACGAGAAGGATTGACGGTGGACTGGGAGTGGGTGCGCGGCCACAACGAGGTCGCCAAGAACGAGTACGCCGACTTTCTCGCGACGCGCGCCGCCGAGCGGCAGGAGCGTTCCAACGGTCTCGTGCCGTCGGGGTTCGACACCTGGCTCGCGCAGCAGCGCGCCCGCGGCAAGTATCAAACGTTCGACCCCGATGGGGAGGTGCATGAGCGTACCTAAGGACGGCGTCGCGGCCAACACGCACCGCCTCAACCTCACGGTCGACGGCGCCGCCGCCCCTCCGGTGGAGCGGATTCCGCTCTACGAGGTGTACATGCGGATGGCGGAGGAGTTGGCCAAGCGGTCCACCTGCGTGCGGCTACAGGTCGGCACCGTGGTGACCGACCAGCTACTCGAAAACGTTCTGGCGATCGGTTACAACGGCAACGCCCGGGGACTCGCCAACCGCTGCGACAGCGCCGTGCCGGGAAGCTGCGGTTGCATTCACTCCGAGATGAATGCACTCGTGAAGGCGCCCGGCAACGTGCGCGACAAGGTGCTGTTCGTCAGCGCGAGCCCGTGTGTAATGTGCGCCAAGCTCATCATCAACTCGGGTGTGACCCATGTCTTCTATCGCAAGGCGTACCGCGATCCGTCCGGCATCGAAGTGCTCGGCGCGGGAGGCGTCAGCACCGTGCAGTACGACCGCTGGGTGAACGAGTGGCGTTGAGTCATCTGGCCAACACACCATGAGGAGATCGAGTATGCGTCGGTCAATCGTTTGTGCCGCGTTCCTGTTCGTCGCCCCGCTCTCCGCGCAGTCACTGTTGTATCGCTCACCGAATCTCGCGGGGACCTGGGTGGCAGAGCCCAACGTCGTGCAGTTCAATTTTCTGCACCGCTTCTACGTCTCTCCCTCGACTTCCTCGAGCGGCCACTTCGTCGTGAATTCACCGACCTTTACGCTTGCGACCGGCATCACACACCGGGTGGAGATCGGGACCTGGTTCGCGACGAAGTCGTTCGTGGGTCTGGGGCGTGGCGCCACGTCCACGAACGAGACGGAGCTGTTCGCCCGCTGGCGCGCGTACGGTGGCCCCGAAGGGAGTCCGGGTCTGCACGTCGCGGTGACTCCGGCCTACAGCCTGCTCGCCAGGAGCGCCGATGGAGAGCTTGGCGTCGACTATACCGTCGGAGCCCTCACCCTCGAAGGCGCGGCCCGGTACGCGTCGAAGCCGCTCGGGGTTTCCAAGGGGCGCGCGGCGTTTGCTGGTGGCGCCGTCGCCCGGTTGTCGCAGTACTTCGCGATCTCTGCCGACGTGGGCTCGTTCGTCAGCCCAACGGTCCGGGCGGCGTGGAGCGCCGGAATCCAAGTGTTGATCCCCAATTCGCCTCACACCTTCGCGTTTGAAGTCTCCAACGTGACGGCGAGCACGATTCAGGGGAATTCCATCGGTAGCTCGCAACGTCTCTACGGGTTCGAGTTCACGATCCCCATTCATCTGCGTCGCTTCGCTCCCTGGTTCCACGGCGGTCGATCGGCCAGCGTGGTAGGGGATGTCAACGCACCGCTTGGCGCGACGGTCACCATCGGGGCCATGAAGTTCCCGACCGATACCGTTGTTGTTTCCGTGGGACAGGCGGTCCGCTGGAACAACATCGACCCCCTCGGACACACCGTCACGTTCGACAGTGGGGAGCAGGGCTCGCAATTGATCAATCCGAACTCTTCCTTCGTGCACCGCTTCGATCACGCAGGTACCTTCACCTACCACTGCACGCCGCACCCGTTCATGAAGGGTGTGGTGGTAGTGAAGTGACCTTTCTGAACGAACTGCGCAGGTCGTGCCCCCTCTCCAGAACGGAGAGGGGGACGGGGGGAGAGGTACAATGAACGGGGTCGTGGTCGTCAAATGAGCGACGAGCTGGACCGGCTCTTCGAGTGTCTCGTCGAAGCCCTGTCGCGGGACGCGCGGCTCGCGATCCCCTTCCCGGCCGCCGACCTGTACGAGCGGCTCGTCCCCTACCGTTCCAACCGGTCGCGCCTCAAGGTGGCCACGCACCAGGACTATGAGATGACGGTGCTGCGGCTGCTCGCGGGGGAGCGCGGTCTGGTGCAGCTCGATCCTCCAGATATCCGTGAAGGGATGCAGCAGGAAGTCACCGCGACGAACCCGGACACCTCGTTCTTCCGCAACTTCCCCGACGCCCGCGTGATGATCAATCGCTTCGCCGCCGAGCGGGTGTTGCGCGGCGAATTGGCGGGCTATGCCCCGCCGCAGCCGGTGCGCGAGCGGGAGGAGCCGGAGCTGGTCGCTGAGGAGGAAGAGGAAGACGAGCCGGTCAGCTGGACGTCGGAAAACCCGATTCCTCCGGTGATGTTCACCGACCTGGAGCGGGCCGACGTCGGGGACGCGCCGGGGTTCGAGCCGAGTGCCCCGGCGTTCGAGCTGGCCGACGCGGAAGAGGCGGTGCCACCGCGGCAGTGTCCCTATTGCGGCGGCTCGCTGCCCGCGAACCGCAAGGTCAATTTCTGCCCGCATTGCGGCCAGCCGCCCTCGGGAGAGTTGAAGTGCCCGGCATGCGGCAGCGAGGTGGACGTGGGGTGGGCGTACTGTATCGGATGTGGGAGAGCGACGGGGTTCGAGTGACGAAGCGTCGCCGGTTTTCAGTAATCGATCATCGGTTACTGCACCGGGACATCGACCGATGACCGACTACCGATGACGCCTGTTGCCCACCGCATCGCCGTCATCGCGGGCGACGGGATCGGTCCCGAAGTGATCGACGCGGCAATCCCGGTGATCGAGAAGGCAGCCGCAGCACACGGCGTCTCGATCCGGTGGGAGCGCCTCCCCTACTCCGCTGACCATTATCTCAAGACCGGCGAAACGCTCCCCGATCCCGCTTTCAATCATTTGCGGGATGATGTGGACGCGATCTTGCTCGGCGCGATTGGCGACCCGCGCGTCCCCGGCAACGAGCATGCCCGAGACATTCTGCTCGGCCTGCGATTCCGGCTCGATCTCTATATCAACTTCCGCCCGGTGCAGCTGCTGCACCCGGATCTGTCCCCACTACGGGCGCCGCAGGGGATCGACTTCGTCATCTTTCGCGAGAACACGGAGGGCGTCTACCTCGGGCGCGGGCGCATCTCCGGAGACGAGTACGTTGCCGAGGAGATCAACACCGCACAGGGCGTCGACCGTATCATCCGCGCCGCGTTCGAGTGGGCACGCGCTCACGGAAAAACGCGGGTGACAATGAGCGACAAGTCGAACGCCGTCCCCGCCCACCGCATCTGGCAGGAGCGATTCAAAGCCATCGCAGCCGAGCGCTCCGGGATCACCGCGGAGCATCGCTTCGTCGACGCCCTCGCACTCGAGATGGTCCGTGACCCCGGCCGCTTCCAGGTGATCGTCACCAACAACCTCTACGGCGACATTCTCTCGGACCTGGGCGCGGGGCTCGTGGGCGGACTCGGCCTCGCGGCCAGCGCCAACCTGCATCCCGGCCGGCCGGGATTGTTCGAGCCGGTGCACGGCTCGGCCCCGCCGCTCGCCGGCAAAGGAGTTGCGAACCCCATGGCAGCCATACTCACCGGCGCCCTGATGCTCGAGCAGCTCGGCCACGAGGACGCCGCGCGCACGATCGAGCGCGCCGTCCAGCACGCACTCGCCGCCGGAGTCCGCACCCAGGACTTGGGCGGGACCACCTCGACCAGCGCCGCCGCGGCGGCCGTCCTGGAGCGCCTGTGACGCGTCACCTCCTCTGGTTGAGCGCCGTGCTCGCGGCGCACCCGTTACTCGCCCAGTCACCACGACCCACGACCATGGCCCATCGTTCGACCGTCTACGCCCCTCACGGGATGATCGCGACCAGCCAGCCGCTCGCCACCGCCGCTGGACTGGCGGTGCTGGAGCGCGGCGGCAACGCCGTCGACGCCGCGGTTACGGCCGCGGCGGTGCTCAACGTCGTCGAGCCGATGATGACCGGGATCGGCGGCGACATGTTCGCGCTGGTGTGGAACACGAAGGACCATACCCTCATCGGTCTCAACGCCAGCGGGCGCGCCGGGAGCCTCATGACCCGCGACGCGTTGCTCGCCCGGGGCCACACCACCATGCCCCAGGAAACCGTGGAGGATGTGACGGTCCCCGGCGCACTCTCGGGGTGGGAGGCCCTGCTGCACCGCTACGGCACGATCACCCTGGCGCAGGCGCTGCAGCCGGCAATCGGCTATGCCGAAGAAGGGTTTCCCGTCACTCCCATCATCGCTCAGGACTGGGCCAGCGAAACGACAAGGCTCGCCCGCGACGCCGGAGCGCGTGCCACGTTTCTCGTGGACGGGACACGCGCGCCAAGAGCCGGGGAATGGTTCCGCAATCCCGACCTCGCCCGCACCCTGCGCTTGATCGCGACCCGCGGACCGGACGTGCTCTACGGCGGGGAGCTGGGCCGCAGCATCGTCGATCGAGTGCACGAGCTGGGTGGCTATCTCACGCTCGACGACCTGCGGCACCATCGCGTCGAATGGGTGACGCCGATCTCGGCGAACTTCCGCGGCTACCGCGTCTGGGAGCTGCCGCCCAACGGACAGGGTGTGGCGACGCTCGAGATGCTGCGCATCCTCGAGCCCTACGATCTGGGCGCTCTGGGCCACAACTCGGCGGCCTACCTCCATCTCCTGATCGAGACGAAGAAGCTCGCCTACGCCGACATCGCGCATTACGTCGGTGAGCCGACCGCCATGACGATCGCTCCCGACGCGCTGCTTGCCGATCCCTTCGTCACGGCGCGGCGGGCCCAGATCGACAGCGGTCGGGCACAGGACCGTCCCGCGCCTGGGAAAGCAATGACGGCGAGCGAGACGATCTACCTCACCGTCGCCGATTCAGCCGGCAACATGGTCTCGTTCATCAATTCGCTTTACGATCTCTTCGGCTCGGGGGTCGTCGTGCCGGGGACCGGCTTCGCGCTGCAGGACCGCGGTGCCGGGTTCACTCTCGAGCAGGGATTGGCCAACACCGTGGCCCCGGGAAAGCGGCCGTTCCACACCATCATCCCCGCGTTCGTCACGCACGCGGGCGCCAATGGCGCGGACGAGCCGTGGCTGTCGTTCGGCGTGATGGGCGGCTCGATGCAGCCGCAGGGCCAGGTCCAGGTGCTGCTGAATCTCCTGGTGTTCGGCATGGACCTGCAGGACGCCGTCGACGCGCCGCGCTTCCGCCATTTCGACGGGCTGCGGGTCGCGCTCGAGCCCGCTATCGGCGACGCGGTGCGACGCCGGCTCGCCCTTCTGGGGCACACGATCGTCGCCGACAGCGGCGTGGCGTTCGGCGGCGCCCAGGCGATCCTGCGGCTGCCACGCGGCTACGCCGGCGGCTCGGATCCTCGCAAAGACGGTATGGCGGCGGGGCATTGAGCGGCGGGCTCGTCCGCTCGCTGCGACAGCGCGACCTCGTCCTCGTCGTCATCGGAACGGTCATCGGGTCGGGGATCTGGCTCGTCCCCGGGACGGTGTTGCGCAATACCGCCGGCGATCCCGGTGTGGCGCTCGTCGTGTGGCTCGTGGGCGGCGTCTGCTCGCTGCTCGGTGCGCTGACGTTCGCCGAGCTGGGGTCGTCCTATCCCGACGCCGGCGGCTCGTATACCTACGTGCGCGAAGCGTTCGGGACGTTCCCGGCGTTTCTGCTCGGCTGGACGCTGTTCCTCGCCATCAACACCGGATCGACCGCCACGCTGGCCGTCGCGTTCGCCACCTACGCCGGCGAGCTCGTGCCGCTCGGCGACGTCGGCAAGAAGCTCCTGCCGGCCCTCATGATCGTCGTCGTGAGCGCGGTGAACATACGCGGCGTGCGCCAGGCAGCGACAGTGCAGAACTGGAGCACCGCGGTGAAGGTCGCGGCGATTCTGCTGCTGTCGATCGCCGGGCTCACTCTCGGACACAATGGCGCGGCGAGCGTGAGCCGTGCCTTCACGGCGTCACCGTCGACCACGCTGCTGTCGGGGGCCGGCGTGGCGCTGCTGGGCGTGCTGTGGGCGTACGAGGGATGGATCAACGTGACGAACTCCGCCGGCGAGGCGCTCGACCCGCAGCGCGACTTTTCGCGCGGCATCATCGTCGGCACGGCGGCGCTGGTGGCGCTCTACCTGCTCGCCAACATCGGGTATCTGGCGACGCTCGGCCCCGAGGGCGTTGCCGGATCGCAGCGCGTCGCCGCCGATGCCGTGCGCGTGTTGTTCGGCCCCGTCGCGGCGAAGCTCGTCAGTGCCGCTGTCCTCGTCTCGGTGTTCAGCGCCGCCAACGGCCTCGCCCTGACCGGCCCGCGGATGTACTACGCCATGGGACGAGACGGTGTGTTCTTCCGCTCGCTGGGGAGCGTGCATCCGAGGTTCGGGACGCCGGCGATCGCGATCGCGGCCGGCGGCGTCTGGGCGATTCTGCTCACGCTATGGGGCAGCTTCGAGCAGCTGCTGACGTATGTCGTCTTCGCCAGCTGGTTGTTCGCGGCCTTGGCGGCCGCGAGTGTGTTCGTGCTGCGGCGGCGCCACCCGGAAGCGGCCCGGCCATTTCGCGTGCCCGGATATCCCCTCACGCCCGCCCTTTTCATTCTGGCCGCCCTGGCGATCGTGGCCAATACCGTGTTCGCCCGACCGCAGCAGGCGTTGGCCGGTCTGGGCATCGTCCTCGTCGGCACGCCCGCCTACCTCTTCTGGAGGGCCCGGGGCACCACGGCATAGGCGGTTATATTCCGCTTTCTCGCGAGTGGAGCAGGCTGCATGAAGACCCAGGGCAGTGGGACCGACGTCGTATTCCTTTCCGGAGTCCGCACCGGCTTCGGCTCGTTCGGTGGATCGCTGAAAGACCTGTCGGCCATCGAGCTTGGCGCCATCGCGTCGCGCCAGGCCCTGGAGCGCTCCGGCGTGCCCGTGGGGGACGTCGGTCACACGGTGTTCGGCAACGCGCTGCAGACGTCGGCCGACGCCATCTACATGGCCCGCCACGTGGCCCTCAAGGCCGGACTGCCGATCGAGACACCGGCAGTGACGGTGAACCGTCTCTGCGGCTCGGGATTCGAAGCGATCACCCAGGGGGCGCAGCTCATCATGCTGGGCGAGACGCAAGTCGTGCTGGCCGGCGGCGGCGAATCGATGAGTCAGGCGCCGCACGTCGTGCGCGGCGCGCGCTGGGGGCTGCGCCTGGGACCGGCTCCGCTCGAAGACCTGCTGTGGGAGGCGTTGAAGGACCCGCAGTGCGGCCTCTCGATGGCCGAAACCGCCGAGAACCTCGCCGAGAAGTACAAGCTGTCCCGCACCGAAGTGGATGAAGTGGCGGTGGGGTCGCAGCGCCGGGCCAAAGAGGCTTGGGATGCGTGCGTCTTTCAGGACGAGGTGATCGCCGTCCCCATCAAGAAGAAGGGCCAGACGGTCGAGTTCCGGGCGGACGAGCATATGCGCCCCGATACGACGCTCGAAGCGCTGGCTGCGTTGAAGCCGTACTTCAAGAAGGACGGACTGGTCACCGCGGGCAACGCCTCCGGGATTTCGGACGGCGCCGCCGCGACGGTGATTGCCAGCGAGACCTACGCGAAGGCCCACGGCCTGAAGCCGCTCGGCCGCCTCGTCGCGTGGGGTGTTGTGGGAGTCGAGCCGAAGTACATGGGGATCGGCCCCGCCCCCGCCGCCCGCAAGGCATTGGAAAAGGCGGGACTGACGCTGGCACAGATGGACCTCGTGGAGGTGAACGAGGCGTTCGCACCGCAGTATCTGGCCGTGGAAAAGGAGCTGGGCCTCGACCGCTCCAAGACAAACGTGCACGGCGGGGCGATCGCTATCGGCCATCCGCTGGCGGCGAGCGGCGCGCGCATCACGATCCACCTGCTACACGCGCTGCGGCGCGCCGGGAAGCGGCTCGGTCTGGGATCGGCGTGCATCGGCGGCGGACAGGGCCTCGCGGTAATCGTCGAGTCCTTCCCATCCTGAGGAGCGTCCATGGGTGAGGCGATGCTGGTCGTCCTGGCGGCCGTCGGCTTCTATCTCTTTTCCGGACTGCGCGTGCTCCGGGAATACGAGCGCGCCGTGTACTTCTTTCTCGGCCGCTCGTGGGGCGCGAAGGGTCCGGGGCTGATCTACCTGCCGCCGCTGTTCGCGCGCATGCAGAAGGTGAGCCTGCGCGTCATGGCGCTCGACATCCCGCCGCAGGACGTGATCACGCGCGACAACATCTCCATCAAGGTCAACGCGGTGTTGTACATGAAGGTGAAGGACCCGGTCAAGGCTGTGATCGGCGTGGAGAACTACCTGTACGCCACGAGCCAGCTCGCCCAAACCACACTGCGCTCCGTGCTGGGCGAGACGGAGCTGGACGAACTGCTCGCCAACCGCGAGAAGATCAACGCCATCCTCAAGAAGATCATCGATCAGCGCAGTGAGGATTGGGGGATCGAGGTCTCGGCGGTGGAAGTGAAGGACGTCGACCTGCCGCCCGAGATGAAGCGGGCCATGGCGCGCCAGGCCGAAGCCGAGCGGGAGCGCCGGGCCAAGGTGATCAACGCCGAGGGCGAGCTGCAGGCGTCCGAAAAACTGGCCCAGGCGGCGGCGATCATCGGCCGGGAGCCGGCGGCGATTCAGCTGCGCTATCTGCAGACGGTGACGGAGATCGCCTCGGAAAAGAACTCGACCACGATCTTCCCGATTCCGATCGACCTGTTCAAAGGCCTGCTCGACGCGGTCGGTCATAGGAACGTCGCGTCCGTTCCCGCCCTGCCGGCGCAGGCGTCGGGCGAGCGGCTGCCGCCCGTTCCCTCGAAGGACGCGGCGCGGACCTGAGGATGGCCGGTGATCTGATCAGCCGCGAAGCGCTCGACCGCATCATCCAGCGCGCCGCGGAGCTGCAAACCGGGGAGCGCGACATCGGCGACGGATTGAACGAGGACGAGCTGCTCGCGCTCGGCAAGGACGTCGGCATCCCCACCCGCTACCTGAAGCAAGCCATGCTCGAGGAGCGCACCCGCGCCCTCACTCCGGCGCGCTCCGCGTGGTCGCTCGCCGGACCGGCGGAGCTCGCCGCGCAGCGCGTGGTGCCGGGCGAGCGCGGCAGCGTCGAGCGGGCGCTGTCGCTGTGGATGGAGGACCAGGAGCTGCTGCGGGTCAAGCGGCGCTACCCTGACCGCACGACGTGGGAGCCGCAGGTCGGCTTCATGGCGGCGATGCAGCGGGGCTTCTCCGGCGGGGGGCGGAAGTTCGCGCTGACGCGCGCCGTGGAGATCGTGGGACAGGTTACGCCGCTCGAAGCGGGGTTCTGTCACGTGCGCCTGTCGGCCGACGTCAGGAACATCCGGCGCGAGCGGGTCGGCGGTGCGGCCGCAGTGGTCGCGGTCGGGACGGTCGCGACGGTGGCGGCGTCTACGATAGGCGTCCTGGCCCCCTTCACCGTCGCGCCTGTGGTCGCATTCGGGGTGGCCGCAACGGCCGTGCTGTTCGCCGGCCGCCGGCAGCAGCTCGAGCGCATCGAGATCGGCCTGGAACAGGTGCTGGACCGGCTCGAGCGCGGCGAGATCCGACCCGAGCACACGCTCCCCGGTCCACGCGCCAGCGCGTTCGTGCGTATCGCTGAAGAGATCCGCAAACAATTCCAGTTCTGAGAGCGTCCATGGACGGGATCCAGCGCGTAGGGGTGTTGGGGTGCGGCCTGATGGGAAGCGGCATCGCGCAGGTCGCGGCGGCCGCGGGTTACGAGACGTTCGTCCGCGACGTCGCCCAACCCGTCCTGGACAAGGGCAAGGGGGCGATCGAAAAGTCCCTCGCGCGCCTCGTGGAAAAGGGCAAGCTGCCCGCCGCCGACCGCGACGCCACGGTGCAGCGCTTGACGTTCACGACCGCCGTCTCCGACTTGCAGTCGTGCGACATCGTGGTCGAGGCGGTGACCGAGGACCTGGAGCTCAAAAACGCCCTGTGGAAGGAGCTGGACGGGCTGTGTGGCGCGGGGACGATCTTCGCTTCCAACACGTCGAGCCTAACGATCGCCGCGATGGCCGCGGCGACCAGGCGTGCCGACCGCTTCGTGGGCCTGCACTTCTTCAACCCCGTGCCGCTGATGCAGCTGGTCGAAGTCGTGCGTACGGTGACGACCTCCGAAGAGACGTTCCGGCGCGCGTTTGCGTTCGCCGCGTCGCTCGGCAAGGAGCCGATCACAGCGAAGGACACCTCGGGGTTCATCGTGAACCTGCTGCTCATCCCCTATCTGCTCGACGCCGTGCGCGCGCTGGAGCATGGGGTGGGGAGCGTCCCCGACATCGACAAGGCGATGCAGCTGGGGTGCGGCTATCCGATGGGACCGCTCACGTTGCTCGATTTCGTGGGACTCGATACCACGTACAAGATCGCCGAGATCATGTTCGCAGAGTATAAGGAACAGAAGTACGCCGCTCCGCCGCTGCTCAAGCGGATGGTGCTGGCGGGGATGCATGGCAGGAAGAGCGGTAAGGGCTTCTACGACTATTCGGCGACACCACCGGTGGTGTCGAGCCTGGGACTCTGACCGAAGGAGCCGCACCGACATGTTCTTGGGATACGACCTGCCGCGCCTGCACGCGGCGCTCAACGACCTCCCGGCGGCCCTGCTCCTCGCAGCGGTGCTGTTCGACTTCGCCGGCTGGATCCTGAAACGCGACTCACTCGTGTGGGCTGGTATCTGGACGCTGTGGGCGGGCGTGATCGGCGGCTGGGCGGCCGTCATCGCCGGCGAGCTGGCTGAGGACAAGATCGACCACGGCGAAGCGATCCACAAGATCATGAAGGTGCACGAGAAGTATGCGCTCATCGCCATGACCATTTTCACCGTCGTGCTTGCCTGGAAGTTGTGGCGCAGGTTCCAGCAGAGTAGGCTCGAAGACCGAGTGCTCAAGCTCATATCCCTCCTCGGGCTCGCGATCCTCATTCGCACGGCGATGCTTGGCGGAGAGATGGTGTTCGACCACGCGGCCGGGGTTCCCACGTCGAAATTGCAAACGGAGATCCAAGACCGCGCGGCTGGCCATTCCCACATGGACGGTGAGGACGACGACCACGATGAAGCGGCGCCGGATACCGCTCACGCCGATACGGGGCATGTGCATCCGCCGGGAACGCCACCGCATGCACACTGAGAGACAAATGTCCAATGTCCAATGTCGAATGCCGAATACCGAAATACTTCGACGTTGGACATTGGACATTCTGCGATTTCCGGTCTTGGTTTTGGTCTCGTGTACCCCCGTCACCACCCGCCCGGGGTTCATGCCCTATCCCCAGGCGCAGGTCAGCATCATCGACGCCCCGGCAACCCGGCTCGTCCCTGAAATGGTGGGCTGGCTGTCGAGCCAGGGACTGCAGGTACAGTGGTCCAGTCCCGAAGACGGCTACGTCGAAACGGCGTGGTACAACGTGCGCTCGCACGCCTCGGTCTTCGGCGACGCCGAGCCGGGCGATCTGCTCAATACCGTGAAGGTTCGCTGCTGGGCCGACCCCAACGTTCCTGGCAAGAGCCAGCTCACCATCGAGGTGGTGTACCGTCCCACGCTCGATCCTTCCCGCCCCGAGCGCGATCTCGAAGTCGTCGCCCCACACGGATCGGATGGAGATCAAATCGCGTCGCAGCTGGCCGACGCGATGAAGAAGCGGTTCGGCGAGTAGCTTTCGCGGCATGACCGGCGTCCACACCGATCCCCGCGTGCGCGCCGCGTACGCCGAGGGCGGCGGCATCTATCGCATCATCCCCACGGCCGTGGCGATCCCGGAAACCGTAACGGACGTTCAGGAGCTGGTGCGTCGGGCCGAGGGCGCCGGCACCCCGCTCGTGCCGCGCGGCGCCGGCAGCGGCATGCCGGGCGGGAACGTCGGCAGCGGGTGCGTCATCGATCTCAGCCAGAGCTTTCGCGCGCTCACGATCGATTCGGAGCGCCGCACCGCGACGGCGGGAGCGTCCGTCACCTGGGCGCAGCTCAACGACGCCGCGCGCGCCCATGGGCTGCGACTTCCCCCCGACCCGTCCTCCGGTCCCTTCGCCACCTGCGGCGGCATGGTGTCCACCAATGCCGCGGGCCCTCGCACCGTGCGCTACGGCAGCGTGCGTCCCTGGGTCGAGGCGATCGAAGTGGTCGGCAGCAGTGGTGAGCGCCGCTGGATCAGGCGAGCAGCGGGAGCCGGGGAGCGTTACACACTGACTCCCGATGACCGGCGATGCGTTGCCGATAACTTCCCCCGAACCCGGAAGCACTCATCAGGCTACGCCCTCGACGCCTTCGCGGCTTCGGGCGACGAAGTTGATCTCTTCGTCGGCGCCGAGGGGACGCTGGGAATCGTCACCGCGGTCGAATGGCGGCTCGATCCGATCCCCACCGCGGTTGCCGGCCTCACCCTCGGCTTCGCCGACTTCGCGGCACTCGGCGAGGCCGTTCCGTTTCTCCTCGGCCTCAATCCATCCGCGGTCGAGCTGCTCGACCGCACCCTGCTCGCGTTCGTTGCGGAGGCCGGCGGGGAGGTGCCG
>DATLVL010000305.1:0-3971 GCA_035577525.1 Gemmatimonadales bacterium
ACCCCGATCTCGCGCGCCTGCGGGCGATCGACGATCCCGAGTCGTTCGTGTGGCGCATCCTGCCGCATGCCGCGCGCACGTTCACGGCGTCCATCACGCTGCTGCCGGCGGATTCGGCCCGGGCGATGGCTGTCGCCTACCTCTACTGCCGCATGCTCGACACCTACGAGGACCTGCTCCCCGATCCGGTCGAGCGGGAGCAGGCGCTGGCGACGTTCGCAGCGCGTTTCGGCGCAGGCGAGGACGCGCCGCCGGCGCCCGCCCCGCGGATCGCCCGCGCCCGCGCGCGCGACGCCCGCGATCAGACTCATGTCGTGCTGGTGAACCGCTGCCGTCTGGTGGACGAGGTGTTCGGCTCGCTGCACCCCCTCGTGCGCCGGCACACCGCCGATCTGGTCGGATCGATGGCCGCGGGGATGATCTGGTCGTCGCGGGCGTTTCGCGACCAGGGCGGCGTGTTGATCGACGCCGCGCAGCTGTCGCGCTACTGCCGGACCGTCATCGGCCTGCCGTTCCTGTTTGCGGTCCGGCTCCATTTGTTGCGCAGCGGCGGCTTGTCCGTTTCGGCCGCGCTGCAGGAGGACACGCTGCAGGCCGGCGAGATGGTGCAGCTCGCCAACGTCACGCGCGACATCGAGCAGGATCTCAAACGCGGCATCGCCTATCATCCGGCGCTGGCCCAGGACCTCGGCAGGAGCGCGAGCGATGCCGCGCTGCGCGAGCGCATTCGTACGGTACGGGAAGACCTGTTGCAGCGGGCGCTGCGGCTCGCGCCCGCCTACGAGCGCATGATGCTGGCGTTGCCCTTCGGGCGGGTGAGCCTGGCGCGAGGGTCTGGTGTGCTGATGCTGGCCTTCACCGACCGCTACTACCGCTCGTGCGCCGAGCTCGTAGGGCGCGCGTCCTGGCCGGGCCCCGTGAGCGCGCTCGGCGTCATCGTACGCTCGGCGGCGCATGTCGTGTCACCGGCGCTCGCCACGCGGGCGGTGCGGCGGATCACCGCCGCTTTTCTCAACGCAACGGCCCCCGCGGAATAGTCCCGCGGGGGCCGTGGTTGTGTACGACCCGGCTCAGTGCCCTGCGCCGGCGGCGATGCCCGCTTCCGTCTCGGTGATCGCGGCATCCACGTGCGTGATCGCCTTGACGCGATGTCCAGCCTTGTCTGCTTCGGCCTCTTCGAGGTGACGCTTGGCGCTGCGCAGCGCCTCGAGCGCCGCCTTCATGTGCGGCTGCTGCGCGTCGGAATGTCGCACCACGGGCTGCCCGTGCAGCACGGCCGGAAGACTGATGCCGGCCAGGCCGAGCAGGGCAATCGCGGAACGGCGGGTGACGAGGGACATGCCTACCTCCCGAGAGGGGGATGAGTGAATGGCGTCATCGCTTCAGAGACCCGGCGGTGGCGCCATCGGTAACCGGCCAGGTCAGCGCTTCGACGTCGCCAGTGACGCGGCAGTGGTCTCGGCCGCGAATCCGAGCGCCGCGCCAATCACCAGGGAAACCCCCACATAGAGCAGGTGGCCGAGATCCGCGCCGGCGCCGTTGCCGACGGTCACCGCGGCCCCCACGAATGCGCCCGGGATGAACGACAGCGCCGGCACCTTCGACATGATCACGATGATCAGGGCGACGACCCCCATCAGGACCGCGTACACCAGCGTGCTGCCGCCGAACCGCGGCAACAGCTCCATCATCACCCAGACGTAGAGCATCCCGGACACGGTCGCGAACACCGTCTTCTGGAACCCCTGCATCTTCCCGCCCGCCGCGAAGAAGCAGCCCATGGCGGCGACACCGGCCCAGGGAGACAAGTCAGGGATCAATTGCAGTGCGACATACGTCCAGAGGGCGACGAGAACGCCGCTGCTCAACGCGAGTGCCATTTGCCTGTCCATGCTCTTGGACCTCCCCGAAGAGGAATGGAGCAACGCGTCGACGATGCCGCGCGCCCCGGCGCCGGTCAAGCGGCGCGCCGGGTGACACGTTTGAAATGGGCGCTTTCAACCCGCCAGTGAAACATGAGAATCGCGCCCTGATCGCAGACCGAAGCGATCAATCCGGGGAGCGAGCCGGTAATCAGCGCGAGCCCGTAGGTCTGGAGGTAGCCGACGGTGTACATCGGGTTTTTGAGATAGCGATACGGGCCGGCTGACGCCCGTGCCACGGGCGCGGCCGGCGTGAAGAAGTTGTACCAGTAGTACGGCTTGTTTCCCAGCGTGGCCGCGGCCCACAGCTTCGTGCCGACACCGAGCAACACCAGCACCACGCCGATGGCGACGCCTGAGGCGCGCGGGACGATGGCCGGGAGCGTTCCCCAACCGACGAGGCACGCGACCACAAAGCTCACGGCGTCGATCGTCATCACGAGCGAGGCCCCGTGGCGAAATCGGGCGAAGCCTCCTTCGAGCCCCCACCGCCTGGTCCACCAGCCGTCCGACTGCTGGCGTGTCAACCCGACCCACACGTACCCGACGTACGCGAGCCGCGCGGCGATGTGGCCGGCGAAGACCGCCCAGATCACCGGAACACCGTCACACCCGTCGCCTTGAACATCGCCGTCACCTGGAGGCCCTCGTGCAGCTCGAGCTGCATCACGGCCCGATCGGTGACCTCTGCGACAAGCGGCGGGTGCGTGCCGAGGGCCACGCGCACCCGCTCGCCGTTGGGCGGCTCGGGGACGAGCTCGGTGATCACACCCACGTAGGTGTTCTGCGCACTCCCTCCTGGCGCCTGCCGGAACAACGTGATCTCCTTCGGATGGACGATCGCAAACACTTCCGCGCCTCCCGCGCCGGGATCCACCGCGGACAGCTCGCCGCCGTCCGCCGCGGTCCGGATATGCACGATCCCGCCGTCGCGGCTCACGATGCGGCCGCGAAACATATTGATGCCGAGAAACGCCGCCACGTACGGCGAGCGCGGCCGCGCCAGCAGCTCCTCCCGCGACCCGACTTGCGTCACGTGTCCACCCTCCAGCGCGGCGATGCGGTCCCCGAAGACCATCGCCTCAAACGGATCGTGCGTGACGAACAACGTGGCGCAGGGCGCCGGCAGCGTGGCAAGCACCGTTTTCAGTACCCCGCGGACCTGGGCACGCGTGCGCAGGTCGAGCGCCGCCAGCGGCTCGTCGAGCAACAGCACGTCCGGATCGAGCACGAGGGCGCGCGCCAGCGCCACGCGTTGCGCCTGTCCTCCTGAGATCTCGGCGGGACGGCGCTCCCCCAGGTCGCCGACGTCGAGCCGCACCAGGGCATCGGTCACGCGCGTGAGGATGTCGAACGGGCTGCGCCCGGCGGCGCGCAAGCCAAACGCGACGTTCTCGAACACGGTGAGGTGCGGGAACAGCGCGTGATCCTGGGCGACGTACCCGGTGCGCCGGCGCCACGGCGGCAGGTCGACCCGTGCCGTGCTGTCGAAATAGATGCGTGACCCGACCGCGATCCGCCCCCGATCGGGACGCTCGAGGCCGGCGACGAGTCGCAGCAGCGTCGACTTGCCGGCGCCGCTCTCACCCACCACGACGAGCGTTTCGTTGTCGGCGACGGTGGTTTCGAGCGCGAGCGCGAACGCGTCGAAGCCCTTAGCGACCGCGAGGTCGAGCAGGAGCGCCTCCGACCGCCGCCCCCCAGGGCGCAAACCGGAGCCCCAGGAGAATGGTGAACGAGAGGATCACGAGCAACACCGAAAGCGCGACGGCAGCGGACAGGTCGTTCTGCAACGCCGTGTAGACCGCCAGCGGCATCGTCTGCGTGCGGCCCGGAAGATTACCGGCGAAGGTGATGGTGGCGCCGAACTCGCCCAGCGCGCGGGCCCAGCACAGCACGGCGCCCGCGGCGACGCCCGGCGCGACGAGCGGGAGGGTGACCCGGCGGAACGTCGTCCACCGGTCGGCGCCGAGCGTGGCCGCGGCGTCCTCGAACCGCGCGTCGGCGGCCCGGAGCGCGCCCTCGACGCTGATCACCAGGAACGGCATC
>DATLVL010000306.1:0-11331 GCA_035577525.1 Gemmatimonadales bacterium
TTCAGCCCTACGACAAGGCCATTCACCCGCGCGATGCTCTCCCCCACTCCGCTCGCGAGCGGCACCACTCTGCTGAAATCGCGGACTTGGGCCGATAATGGCCATGTGAAGTCGACATAGGGGATCGCCGATCCTCCGGCCTCGGGCCACAGGTCGATCGGCGACCCGACCTGCACGTGAAAAGCATCGCGGAACACGGCTCGATGCCTCGAGAGGTCCCGCTCGCTCGCGAATCCTGCACCCGATTCGAGCATCACGAGGCCGCCTGCCTCGAGACAGGCGGTGAGCGCCCTGACCGCCGCTGGCGGAATTGCTACGGCCGCCGGCACGATCAGGACAGCGCACGGCGCCAGAGACGACACGTCGGTCCGCAGCGCGCGCCCCTCCAGCGCCGCAGCATATCCCGCAAGCGACTCGCGCAGTGAGCAGTGCGGACCCAGGTCGAGAACGAGCTGCTCCCTGGCGCGGCTGACCTCGCTGGACGCACGCCCGAGTCGCCACCCGAGCGGGACCGCCGCGGCGGCCGAACACTCCAGGAATTGCCGCCGCGTCAGGCGCACGGTCACAGCCGTCCCGAGATCAGTCGATCCATCGCTTGTGACGTGTCGAAGAACTGTTGATCGGGCGCGAAGCGATAGCGCGCTTCCATTTCCGCAACGAGCCAGCCGTCGTACCCGACCTTGGTGAGCGCGGCACGGATCGCCGGCCAGTTGTTGTCGCCCAGCAACAGGTTCGTGTAGACGCTCTGATCGCCGCAGCGGCCGCGGTGTTTCAGAACGTCCTTCACGTGGATCCGGGTGATGCGGGGGCCGTGGATCTCGATCCACTGCTCGGCGAACCCGTTGTCGTGGATGTTGCCGACATCGAGGTGGATCCCCACCGCGGGGTGGTTGACATCGTTGAGAAACTGCCAGAACTCGCGCGGACTCATGAGAAAGCGCTGCTCGGCGTTGCAGTTTTCGCAGCCGATGCGTACGCCCGCCTGTTTGGCGGTGTCACCGAGCGGCTGGAGGGCTTCGACCGAGCGTTGATAGACCTCGTTGTAGGGGACTTCCTCGGTCACGAGGCCTGCGACCACGAGCACGGCATCCGCCCCGAGCATGGTGGCGGTCTCGATTTGCCGCTCCACGATGCGCGCGGCCCGAGCCCGGACCTGGGGATCGCGCGCCGAGAGCGGTGAGCCCCAGTGCAATCCGGTCGACACGTTCGACACGACGAGCCCGGCGCTCTCGACCGCGCGCCGCAGCGCGTGCACATCGGAATCGCTGGTGCTCATCTGGAACCACGGCATGTCGCCGAGCCACACCTCGATGCCGTCGTAGCCAGCGCGCTTGACGAGCTCGAGGCCCTTCGCGAAACCCCAGTCCTTCGGAATCATGTTGTCGCCGATGGCTTTCTTCATGACGTAGCTCCGGAGGCGATCGGTGTGTCTATCGCCGGGCGATCCGTCCCGCAGCGACGGCGCCTCGAGCGGCTTCCAGAATCTCACTTCCCAGTCCGGCAACGCGCCTGGTCCACCGCCGGGCAACGGCGCGCCACACGCCCCGCATCGATAGCCACGAGGCACCAGTCGCCCCGGCCAGCCCCGCAACCGCCGCGACCGGGACGATCAGGCCGGCGCTCGTGACGAGCGCTGCCCCCAGCGCGAGCCCACCAAGCATCGAGCCGAGCACACCGGTGATGCCTGCGACCGCGGCCGCGTCGCTGCGGGCCGCGAGAACCACGATGCTCGTCCGGCCGCCGCGACTCGACACCGTGACGTGGACCGATCCGAACGCGTCTCTGCCGTACCATTCGACGGTGCCCAGCGCCTCGGTCACCCGGCCCTGCACTCCGAACTCGCGGCGGGCGATGTCGAGCAGCTCGCCGATGACGTCATCCGCGACTGCACCCGCGATGGAGTCTTCGAAGCGAAACCGCCATGGCGCGCCGAGAAACCACGACTCGCGGCGGAAGGCGCCACCGCGCACGGCCGCCGCCGCAGCCGCCACGTGGACCGGATCGATGCCCGCTTCGGCCGCGATCCCCTGGATCTCCGCCAGCGAGAAACGGCCCGCCGTGGCTTCGGTGACGCCCTCCTGCAGCTCGGCGGCGCGTTTGAGGATCAAGCCGAGCTCTTGCTCGGAAAACCTCGCGTGCTCGACCTCTGTCGACTCGCGCTCGGGTCGTACGGGCGGATGGGGCGTTCGGTCGGCTCCTGTCGTCATTGCGGCGTGTCCAGCGGATGCGAGCTGCGCTCGAAGAACTCGCGCTGCAGCCGCAGGCTCGTGTCGTCCGCTTTGACGGCGCGGATCGCCTGCACGATGGCCGCGATCCACGTCTTCGCCTCGAAATCACCCAGCTCGCGCGATGCCGCCGCGCCGTCACCGGCATAATGGTTGGGGAACCGCGCATACCACCAGATGCCGGTGTAAAGCCCCTCGGGCAGCGCCGACAACCGCCCCTGGTCGGCCCCGGACTCCTGCGGCGCGCGATCGAGGTGTACGAGGTCGGGCCGGGCGATCAAACTCACCGACGATTCCCGCTCGCCGGCGTGCATGTCCGTCGACGCATCGGTCTTGGGCTTCGGGCCACCGGGCGCAGTGCGCGCGATACCCTGCACGTAGACCACGTAATCATGCGGGGCGTCGAGCTGCGACTGGGCGAAGTACGGCAGCAGGCTGTTGTTGCCGCCGTGCCCGTTCACGATGATGATCTTCTTGCAGCCGTTGCGGGCCATCTCGTCCGTCGTCTCCTGCAGCAGCTCGAGCTGCAACCGGCGGCTGTAGGCGACCGTCCCGGGCTGATGCTTCGCTTCGAAGATCTGGCCGAAATAATAGTCGGGGAATACGATGGCGTATTCCTGTTGCGCGGCATTGAGCGCGACATAGCGCACGTTGAGCAGATCGTTCCCCAGCGGCAGATGCGGTCCATGCTTTTCCAGGATGCCGAAGGGCAGAAGGCACGTGCCCTGCGCTTTGGCGATGCCGGTCTTGAAGTCGGCCGCCGTCAGCTCCTCCCAATGCACCGATAGCTGCGACGGCGGCGCGGGTGGCGACTGAGACGACAGAATCGAGGCGCACAGCACGTTCAGGGAAACCGCGAGCGATTTGTACACAAGTCCTCCGGTGATGTGGTCCGACATGATCCGATCAACCTTTCCTCGGCCGGTAGCGCAGCGTTTCGATCAACACCCCGAGCGCGGCCGGGAGCTGCCGCCGACTGGGATAATAGAGGAAAAAGCCGGGGTACGGCGGGCACCAATCTTCGAGCACGCGTACCAGCGCCCCGCTGGCAAGGTGCGGCGCCGCCGTCTCCTCCGCCATGAAGGCCAACCCCACTCCGTCGATCGCGGCTCGCACGATGAGCTCGACCTCGTTCACGATCAGCGGGCCATCGACGGCAACGGTCAGCGACTCCTTCCCCTTGTCGAGCTCCCAACGATAGACGCCGGCCGATCCGTGCCGGTAGTTGATGCAGCGGTGTTTCGTCAGGTCCCGCGGGGACTGGGGCTTCTTGTGCGCGGCGAAATAGCCGGGAGAGCCGACGATCGCCGGGCGGCGATCCGCCGAGACGCGGATCACCAGCATGTCGCGCTCGATGAACTCGCCGAGATGAATCCCCGCATCGAAGCCCGCCGCGACGAGGTCCACGCGACTCTCATCGGTGGTGATGTCGAGGACGACGTCCGGATACTCGCGCGCGAATTGCCCCAGCTTCGGAGCAAGCACCGTCTTCGCGGCGAGCGGCGACACGATCAACCGCACGCGTCCCGCCGGGCGCGCACTGAGCTCGGAGATGAGGTCGAGAGCACCCCGAATGTCGCCGAGCGCCGGCCCGAGCCGCGCCAGCAGCTGCCGGCCGGGATCGGTGGGCGCCACGCTGCGCGTCGTGCGCGCGAGCAGGCGTACGCCGATGCGCTCCTCCAGGCCCCGAATCGCGTGGCTCAACGCCGACGGCGACACACCCAGTCGTTTCGCCGCCCGCGTGAAGCTGCGCTCCTCCGCCACGGCGAGGAACGCCGCCAGTACGCTCAGCTCGTCCCGGACCATTTGTGAATAATATTCATAAGCCCATGCTGATTTCGCTACTTACTCGCTCTGATAACAGGATTTACGTTGGCCACCAAGGGAAAGGACACTAGAGGATTCTGCATACAGACCAATAGGAGAACCTCAATGAAGCAACGAAAACTCGGAAGCACCGGTCTGGAAGTCTCCGCTCTCGGCCTCGGCTGCATGGGCATGAGCTACTCTTACCCGCCGTTTCCAACCAAACAGGAGATGATCGCGCTGCTCCGGCGGGCCGTGGAACTCGGCGTGACCTTCTTCGATACCGCGGAGGCGTACGGTCCCTTCATCAATGAAGAGCTCGTGGGGGAAGCCCTCGCGCCCGTCCGCGAGCACGTCGTGATCGCCACCAAATTCGGCTTCAATCTCGACCCCAAGTTCGATCCCAAGACCTCGCCGGCCCTCGATAGCCGGCCTGCCCACATCAAGCAAGTCGCCGAGGCATCTCTCAAACGGCTGAAGGTCGAGATGATAGATCTTTTGTACCAGCATCGCGTCGACCCGAACGTGCCGATCGAAGACGTAGCGGGAGCGGTGCGGGACCTGATTCGAGAAGGCAAGGTGAAACACTTCGGCCTTTCTGAAGCCGGCGCACGAACGATTCGTCGCGCGCATGCCGTGCAGCCGCTCGCGGCGTTGCAGAGCGAATACTCGCTATGGACGAGGAGTCCCGAAACGGAAATCCTGCCGACGCTCGAAGAGCTGGGCATCGGCTTTGTGCCGTTCAGCCCCCTGGGCAAGGGCTTCCTCACGGGAAAGATCGACGTCAACACGACCTTCGAGAGTACGGACTTCCGGCAAACGCTGCCCCGCTTTACGCCGGAAGCCCGCAAGGCGAATCAGGCGCTGGTCGATCTCCTCGGCAGGATCGGACAGAAGAAGAAGGCAACACCCGCGCAGATCGCGCTCGCCTGGCTGCTCGCCCAGAAACCGTGGATCGTTCCGATCCCCGGTACGACGAAGCTGGCGCGGCTCGACGAGAACATTGGATCGACTGCCGTCGAGCTCTCGGCGGCCGATCTCCGGGACATCGAGACCGCTGCATCCGAGATTACGGTCGAGGGTGCACGGTATCCCGAGAAGCTGGAGAAGCTGACCGGTCTTTGAGGAGCATGACCATGAGAATCGGTATTCTTGGTTCAGGGTTGATGGGCGGGAAGCTCGGAACGATTTTCGCGCGCGCCGGTCATGATGTCGTGTTCAGCTACGCTCGCAACGAGCAGAAGCTGAAGCAGCTTGCCCGCGACGCGAAGGGGAATGCTCGCGCCGGCAGGCCCGCCGAGGCCGTGCACGACGCGGGCGCGCTGCTCCTGGCCGTGCACTGGTCGCGCGTCGATGACGTGCTGCACCAGGCCGGCGACGTGTCGGGCAAGGTCATCCTCACCTGCTCGCTCCCGATGAACGCCGATGACACCGATCTCGTCATCGCCCACACCTCATCGGGCGCGGAGGCGCTGGCACAGAAGACTCCCGGGGCACAGGTCGTCTCGGCATTCGGCACGGTGCCAAGCGAGGTGTTGTTCGACGTGTTCGCAGGTCGGCGCAAGACGAAACGGCCGAGCCTCGTGTACTGTGGCGACGACCCGCGCGCGAAGAAGGTGGCCGCCCGCTTGATCTCGGATACTGGCTTCGACCCCGTGGACGCTGGCCCATTGCGCATGGCGCGGTCCCTCGAGCCGTTCACCCTCCTGATCGCGCGGCTCGCCTACGAGACGAAGGGAGGTCCGGCGCTCGCCTACCGGTTCGAGCGGTACTAGTTTGCGAAAGCTCTCCAAGAGGAGCCGCCGCCATGCCCGAGTTCACGCTCTCCGTCAACGGCCAATCCCGCACCGTCAACGTCCCCGGCGACATGCCGCTGCTCTGGGTGCTGCGCGACACGCTGGGCTTCACGGGAACCAAGTACGGCTGCGGTATCGCGCAGTGCGGTGCCTGCACTGTCCACCTGGGCGGTGCGCCCACACGGTCGTGCGTCACCCCCGTCGCCAGCGTCGGCACCCGCCCCATCACCACTATTGAAGGGCTATCGGCCGACGGTAGTCATCCGGTGCAACGCGCCTGGATCGCGGAAGAAGTTCCTCAATGCGGCTACTGCCAGTCGGGCCAGGTCATGGCCGCTGCCGCGCTGCTCGCAGTACATCCACATCCCAGCGATGCCGACATCGATGCGGCGATGACGAATATCTGCCGCTGCGGGACGTACCAGCGCATCCGCCGGGCCGTCCACCGCGCGGCAGGGGAGGTGTAGCATGGCCCACGCGACGCAGACTCGCCGTGAGTTTCTCCAGACCAGTGCCGCCATCGGAACGTCGTTGGTCATCGGGTTCCACCTGCCTGCCGCCGGTCGCCGCCGCGGCGCGTCGTTCAAACCCAACGCCTGGCTCGAAATCCAACCCGACGGAGCGGTGAACATCTGGACCGGCCGCTCGGAGATGGGACAGGGCGTCCGCACCGGGATGCCGATGATCGTCGCCGAGGAGTTGGAGGCTGATTGGCAGACCGTGCACGTCATCCAGGCGGATGCCAATCCCGCCTACGGCGATCAGATGACGGTGGGGAGCCGCAGCGTCCAGACCGGATGGGATCCCCTGCGCCGCGCCGGCGCGGCCGCGCGTGAGATGCTCATCTCCGCTGCAGCACTCACCTGGGGCGTGCCGTCCACGGAATGCCGTGCCGAGAAGGGCGTCGTGCGGCATGCGTCGAGTGGACAGAGCCTCGGGTATGGACAGCTCACCGAGCGCGCCGCGACGCTTCCCGTCCCCGCAAACCCGACGCTCAAGTCGCCGGCCGAGTATCGCATCCTCGGCACGCGCGTACCGCGCGTCGATACGCCGGCTAAAGTCACGGGCCGCGCGCAGTACGGGATCGACGTGCGCGTTCCCGGGATGGCGTTCGCAGCGGTCGCTCGCTGTCCCGTATTCGGCGGCCACGTCACGTCGTTCGATGGGGCGGCGGCGCGCGCCGTACCCGGCGTGACCGGAGTGCAACAGATCTCCCGCGGTGTGGCGGTCGTGGCGGAGAACACCTGGGCGGCATTCCAAGGGAAAAAAGCGCTCTCGGTGCTTTGGGACGAAGGAACGAGCGCGCACTGGTCGAGTCAGAGTATCCACGACGCCTTCGTGGCCGCGGCAGCGCGACCGGGCGAAGCCGTCCGCACGACCGGCGACGTCGCTGCCGCGCTCGGCGGCGCAGCCCGCACGGTGGACGCGATCTACGACGCGCCATATCTGGCCCACGCCTGTATGGAGCCGATGAACTGCACCGCCCAGGTGACCGCCGGCAAGGCGGAGATCTGGGCCCCAACGCAGAACCCGCAGGGGATCCAACGCGAGGCGGCGCGGCTGCTCGGTCTCGGAGCCGAAGCGGTCACGGTCCACGTGACCTATATGGGCGGAGGCTTCGGCCGGCGCGGCGGGCCAATGGACTATGCGACCGAGGCGGTCGAGCTCGCCCAGAAGCTGGGCAAGCCGGTGCAGGTGGTGTGGACGCGCGAGGACGACATCCAGAACGGCGTGTTCCGCCCCGCGACCTACAACGTGCTCCGTGCCGGCCTCGACGCCACCGGGCAGCCGGTGGCGTGGAGCCACACACTGGTTGGGCCGGACGGACCGTCGTTCATGATCACCCGCGGCGCCGACGAGTTGATCTACGCCATTCCCAACTTCCGTCTCACGCGGGTGAAGGAGGATCCCGGCATTCCGGTCGCGCCGTGGCGCGGGGTGGGACCTTCGCAGAATGGCTTCATCGTCGAGAGCTTCGTCGACGAATTGGCCCATGTAGCGGGCAAGGATCCCTACGACTTCCGGCGTAGCCTGGTGTCCGGCCAGCCGCGGCTCGTCGCAGTGCTCGACCGTGCCGCGGAGCGCGCCGGTTGGCGCTCACCGCCGCCGGCGGGCCGGCACCGTGGCATCGCGTTATGGCAGTTCGGGGATACGTTTGTGGCGGAAGTGGCGGAGGTTTCCGTACAGCAGGGCGGCCTGCCCCGCGTGCACCGCGTCGTCTGCGCTATCGATTGCGGCACGGTGATCAATCCCGACACGGTCGAAGCGCAGTGCCAGAGCAACATCGTGTACGGTCTGACCGCCACATTGTACGGCGAGATCGACATCGACCGCGGACGCGTGGTGCAGAGCAATTTCAACAACTACGCGATGCTGCGACTTGCGCAGATGCCGGAGGTGGAGGTGGTACTCGTGCGGAGCGACAACCCGCCGGGAGGCATCGGCGAGGCGGCGCTTCCGGCGATCGCGCCGGCGGTGTGCAACGCGATGTTCGCGGCCACCGGCACCCGCATTCGGCGCCTTCCCATCGTCCACGCGGGGTGAGCGGAGGAGGATCGCGCTCACCGGATCAGCTCAGATGCCGAGCCAGTAGCTGAGCTTCACCAAGAAGACGTTGGTCGGACGGTCGAGCAGGAGGTCGCGGCCGAAGTCCCGCCCCACGTCGAAACTGGGATCGTTGAAGAATCCCGAACGCCGCTCGGTCCAGACCACGAATAACGTCGAGCCGGGCCGGTATTCCCAGCGCAGCACGGCGTTGATATTGAGCGAACGAACCCGGAAGTCCGGGTTGGAGATGGAGAACGAGTCGGTGGGCTGAGCGCCGTCGGGATGAACGGTGTACGTGGCGCTCCCCGAGTCGTAGGCGATCGTCGTGCCCGCCGCCTGACCGTAGGTATTGAACTGATAGCTCTTGGGCTTCGCCAGCTCCTTGAAGCCCGAGTAGGCGCCGGCGAAGGCGAACGGCTGGGCGTAGAGCTGCACGGACAGCGCGGGCGACAGCGTGGCGTTGACGCGCACCGTGAGATCCAGCTCGTGAGACCGGAGCTCGGCGAACACGTAGCGACCGCCGTAGGTAGCGGTGGCGAGCGGATCGCTCACGGTCTGCACGTACTGCGCGGTGCCCCGCGCCACGTTGTAGTTCGGGCCGATGGAGAAGTCAATCGCGCTCGAGGGTCGGTACTCGATCGTGGGGTTCAGGTTCAAGCTCCACGCCCCCGACACGTCGTGGAAATAGTTGAAGAAGAACCCCCCGGAGCCGGAATGGCGCTGATCGGTCTGGATGCCGGCGCCGCCGTTGAAGTTGCTGGGAATCAGCGCACGCGGGCCGCCGCGCGTGAGCCGGTCGTCGACGACAGTGAGTCCGTACCCGCCGAAGAAATTGAAAAACCAGAAATTTCTGAGCGTGCCGAAGCCGTTGATGAAGACCTGCCGTTGAATCGGGTCACCCTCGTAGTTCCAGCTCGGCGCGAGTTGGAGAATGGCGGTGGCTTCCTGGAACACCGGGCCGGGCTTGGTCCAGTGGCGTGCCACGTAGTAGCCCGAGGCGATGCGGTCCACGCGGCGCTGAAAGCCGAGATCGTTGACCTCGAACCCCGGCGTGGTGGTGCTCAGCGCCGCGCCCCACAGCCACGCCCCCGCGAGCCTGTCGATGTAGAGGTCGCCCGTCAAGCCGGTGAGGGACGTGCGCGTCGGGTCATAGTGGAGATTGGCGTCTGGTCGCTGGTAGTAGCGCGCCGACGAGAGCTGGGCGGCGTTGATCGCCGCCGTGTCGCCCGTGACGTAGGACCCCCCGAAGTCGGCGGCGACGCCATACGTGTTGTTGTGCCAGCGGTGCCGCCCGTCCACGCCCCAGTCGTACGCGGCGCTGCGCAGCCCGTCCAGGGCGGGAGCGTGGATGGCGCGGTCCGATGCCGTGGCGATGAAACCGATGCCGTCGTTGCCGCCGTTGAACTGACGTCGCACCCGGGCAACGAAGTAATTCGTGGTCGGCTCGACGTCGTCATGGAAGCGGGTGCCGGTGGTGGTGTCGAGCACCGTCGCCTGTGCCAGACCGGTCAGGGCGTCGAGCACGCCGACCGACCAGCCGCTCGGCGTGCGACCGGTGAGCTTCGCCGCTCCGAGAATCGTCGTGTTCTGCGGCATGTCCACGTATTGCCCCGACGACGCGGGCGAGCCCTCCGGGGCCCGACCGACACGCCGCGAATAGAAGAATTGCGGCGCATTGCCGAACTGCAGGAACCCGCCCGACCCGCCGCCGAAGTTGAAGATGTCGGCGCCCTCCACGAAGAACGGCCGGCGCTCGGGGAGGAACTGCTCGAACGCGGACAGATTCACGAACGCGGGATCGATTTCGACCTGGCCGAAGTCGGGGTTCAAGGTCGCATCCAGCGTGAGGTTCGATGTGACCCCGTACTTGAGGTCGAGTCCGGCCTTCCCGGTGTAGTCGCCCGCCGGGGCGAACGGGTCACCGGGGATGGCGGTCTGGTAGGTACCGCTGGCCAGGGTGTAGGGGAGCACTTCGACGTGCTTGCGCTCACCGAGGTCCCGCAAGCCTACGAGATGCGCGAACCGCGACACAAAGCCGCCGTCGGTCTTGTGCACGAAGGGGAAGATGTCGGTCTCGTTCTTACGCAGGATCGTCCGCACGATCCGGAGACCCCAGACCTGCTGTGGTGCGCGTGAAAAGCGCAGCTGCGAGAGCGGAATGCGCATCTCGGCGGTCCACCCGAGGGAGTCGATGTGCGCGGCTGCTTGCCACACCGGGTCCCACGAGTCGTCGGCGAAGTTGCCATCGTCGCCGAATTGCAGATCGCCGCGTACCCCGTCCGGCGTGACGATGAACCGAAACGCCGTGCGGTGGTCGTGATAGCTGTCCAGCAGGATCCGGATGTCGTCGCTCTGGGTGAACGAGTCGCGCCGGCCGAGGTGGTGGGCGATCTTCCGGGGCTCCCGGTCGAACATCCGCGCCCCGATGTACAGTGCGTCGCCGTCATACACGAAGCGCACCTCGGTGCGCTCAGTCGCCGGCTGCCCTTCCTTGGGGTCGCTCTGCGTGAGATCGGTGACCGGAGTGGCGAGCGCCCACGCCGCGTCGTCGAGACGGCCGTCCACCACCGGCGCACGCTCGGCGCGCACCGCGTTCGCGACAGGAGGTACGACGCCGTTGGGGTGACGCAGGGCCGTCGAGTCGAGGGCTGAGACCTGCAACAGCACCGCGAGCAACATGGACGGCCTCCGAAAGGACGTGTCTTGTAGGATGCCCGGACAGGCGCCCGGCGTTGCATGACCGCGGCCTGAACCTGCACTTCCGGACGTCTCGCTAGGTATGGTGCGTCTCGATCCCCCTCGCTAGCGTTTTTTCAGACGCCGCACAGGTTTCGCACAAACCGAATGGTTAGCGGCGATACGGGTCATGGGCGAATCCCGGCCTTCAAAGGCCCCATGACCTTGTACGTGTTGAGGAGGACGCCGGACGGCGTGGCTGTCGTGCTGAGGAGCTCGAA